>NZ_FTPS01000001.1:2100000-2339020 GCF_900156525.1 Pontibaca methylaminivorans | reverse complement strand
GGCGACTGCACACGGCTCGTGTCGGGATCGCAGCGCGCCGGGCGCGAGCTCGGCTGGGTGCCGCGACGTTCGGACCCCGGGCAGATGATCGCCGACGCATGGCGCTGGCATCAGAGCGGCCATTACGAGACCTGATGGCGCAGGAGCCGCCGGCGCGTCTGCTCGACATCTCGCGTCTGATCAGCCGCGCGGGGCGGACGGCAACCGGGGTGGACCGGGTCGAGTGCGCCTATCTTGCGCATCTTGCCCGCCGCGAAGCGCCGCTTTTCCTGCTGTCGCGCCTGCCGGGCGGGCATGTGCTGATCGCGCCGCCCGAATGTGACGCACTGGCCGCGCGGCTTTCGGGCGCGATTCCCTGGGGCGCGCCGGACCTTGCCGCCCTGCTGCGCCCGAGGCGGCCGCGCCTGATGCGCCGCGCGGAAAGCGACCTGCGGCGGCTTGCCCATGCGCGCTGCGGGCGGGGCGGGCTTGCCGCGATGCTGCGCCGGCACCTGCCCGCGGGCAGCCATTATTTCAACGTCGGCCACGTCAACCTGACCCATGACGTGTTCGGCGCGCTGTCGCAGGCCGGGATGCCCGCCGCGGTGATGATCCACGACGCGATCCCGCTCGATTTCCCGCAGTATCAGCGCGAAGGGACGCCCGCGCGCTTTGCCGCCATGCTGGACCGGGTGCGGCGGCACGCCGGCTGCGTGATCTACAACTCCCGCCACAGCCGCGAGCGGGCGGAGTTCCACATGTCGCACCAGGGCACACCGCCGCCGGGGCTGGTCGCGCCGCTTGGCATCGACCCGGCGGTGCCCGACCCCCGCGCCCTGCCCGCGGGGCTGCCGCCCTCACGGCCCTATTTCGTCGCCCTCGGCACCATCGAGCCGCGCAAGGGCCACGGGCTTCTGCTTGATGTCTGGGACCGGCTCGCCGCCGATCTTCCGGCGCCGCCGATGCTGCTGATCTGCGGCAACCGTGGCTGGAACAACCACGACGTGTTCGCCCGCCTCGACCGGCTTGGCGCGGATGCCCCGGTGCGGGAGCTTGCAGGTCTTTCCGACGGGGCCGTCGCGGCGCTGCTCGGCGGCGCGCGCGCCCTGCTCTGCCCGAGCCGGGCCGAGGGCTTCGGCCTGCCCGCGGTCGAGGCGGCGGCCATGGGCACGCGAATCGTCTGCACCGACCTTCCCGCCCGCCGCGAAGTGCTCGGGGCGCTTCCGGTTTACCTGCCGGCAGAGGACTGTTATCAGTGGCGCGATGCGGTGATCCGCCTGACCGAAGACCGCGGTGCTGCTCCCGAATGTTTTCCGGCACCCGCCTGGGACGATCACTTCGGACTGGTTCTGAGTTGTTTTTGTGGCGGCACGGAAGTGTCCGCATGGTAACAAGTGCGATAGCCGGCTTTGCAGATGCCCGTGTCATACCGCCTGCGGATCGAGCGCGAAGCCGCACGTCTGCGCGCAAGATTGCGGCGGCGCGACCTCGCCCCGGTCGCGGACCGGACCGGGGCCATCCGCCGCGATGACCTGCTGCTGTTCTCGACCCTGCGCAACGAACAGGTCCGCCTGCCCTATTTCCTGAAATACTATCGCGACCTGGGGATCGGGCATTTCCTGATCATAGACAACGACAGCAGCGACGGATCGCGCGATTTCCTTGCAGCGCAGCCCGATGTCTCGCTCTGGCACACGCGGGCAAGCTATCGGCAGGCGCGGTTCGGGGTGGACTGGCTGAACGGGCTGCAGGCGCGGTTCGGTCATGGACACTGGTGCCTCGTGGTCGATCCCGACGAATTCCTGATCTATCCCTTCTGCGACAGCCGGCCGCTCCGCGCGCTGACCGACTGGCTCGACGCGTCCTCGATCAAATCCTTCGGGGCCATGCTGCTTGACATGTATCCGAAGGGAAAGCTGGATGCGCAGCCCTACCGGGCGGGGCAGAATCCGCTGGACATCGCCTGCTGGTTCGACAGCGGAAACTATACGCTCAAGCGCAATCCCATGTTCCGCAACCTCTGGATCCAGGGTGGGCCGCGCGGTCGCGTGTTCTTCGCCGACCAGCCCGCGCGCGCGCCGGCGCTGAACAAGATCCCGCTGGTGAAATGGGACCGCCGCTTTGCCTATGTCAGTTCGACCCACATGCTGCTGCCCCGCGGGCTGAACCTCGTCTATGACGAATGGGGCGGGAACAAGACCTCGGGGCTTCTGCTCCATACCAAGTTTCTGGACACGTTCGGCGCAAAGGCCAGGGAAGAACTGCATCGCAACCAGCATTACGCCGGATCGGTCGAATACCGGGCCTATGCCGAGGCACTCGCCGACGAGCCCGAACTCTGGTGCCGCTGGTCCGAGCAATATATCAACTGGCGCCAGCTCGAAATCCTTGGCCTCATGTCGAAAGGCAACTGGGCATGAGCCTTGGCGTGATCATGCTGGTGCATGATGCGCTCGGGCGCGCAGCACAGGTCGCCCGCCACTGGCGCGCCGCCGGCTGCCCGGTGGTGATCCATGTCGATGCGAACACCGGCCAGACGGATTTCGACGCGCTCCGCAGCGCGCTCGGGGATGACCCTCTGGTGCAGTTCTGCGAACGCCACCGTTGCGAATGGGGCACATGGGGGATCGTGGCCGCAACCCAGTCGGCGGCCGGGCTCCTGCTGGCCCGACACGGTGATCTTGGTCATGTGCTGCTGACCTCGGGCTCCTGCCTGCCGCTGCGCCCCGTTAGTGAACTGATTGCCTATCTCGCCCGCCATCCCGACACCGATTTCATCGAAAGCGCGACCACCGCCGAAGTCCCATGGACGGTTGGCGGGCTGGACGAGGAGCGGTTCACCCTGCGCTTTCCCTTTGCCTGGAAGAAACACCGCCGGCTGTTCGATTGCGCGGTGAACATCCAGCGCCGGATCGGGTGGCACCGCCGCATTCCCGCAGGCATCCGGCCGCACATGGGCAGCCAGTGGTGGTGTCTGACCGGCGCCACCCTCCGGGCGATCCTGACCGACCCGCGCCGGGCCGAATTCGAGCGCTACTTCCGGCAGGTCTGGATCCCGGACGAGAGCTATTATCAGAGTCTCGCCCGGCGCCACTCCGGGCGGATCGAAAGCCGCTCGCTCACCCTGTCGCGGTTCGACTTCCAGGGCAAGCCGCATGTCTTTTACGACGATCACCTGCAACTGCTGCGCCGGTCGTCCTGTTTTCTCGCGCGCAAGATCTGGCCCCATGCCGAGGGACTTTACCGCGCCTTTCTGGGCGACGGGCAGAAATCCCCCGCCCGCGCCGATCCGGCCCCGGCACGGATCGACCGGCTGTTTCTCAGGGCGACCGAACGCCGGACGCGCGGTCAGCCCGGGCTTTACATGCAAAGCCGCCACCCGAACCCCGGATGGGAAAACGGCCTGACCGCCGCGCCCTATTCGGTACTCGGCGGTTTTGCCGAGCTTTTCGACGATTTTCCGGGCTGGCTTGCGCGCGCCACCGCGGCCCGGGTGCACGGGCATCTGTTCGCACCCGGCCGCGCCGAATTCTGCGGGGGCGAATCCACCGTTCAGGGCGCGCTGAGCGACAGCGCGGCCAAGCGCGATTACGACCCCCGCGCCTTTCTGACCAGCCTGGTCTGGAACACCCGGGGCGAACATCAGGCGTTTCTTTTCGGCCCCCGTGACAATCAACAGATCGCGCCGTTCCTGGCGGCGGATCCGAATGCGCGGATCACGGTCATTCTCGGCGCCTGGGCGGTGCCGCTGTTCCGCTCGGCCCGCCCCTTTGCCGACCTGCGCCGCGAGGCGGCCGCCCTGCAGCGGATCGAAAGCGCGCACCTTGAGCTTCTGCGCCAGCCGCGGGCCGGCGCCCGGATCCGCGTCTGGAGCATGGCCGATTTCATCGAAGCCCCGCTCGAATCGCTGCAGGTGGTGATCGACAACATCGTTCCCGGCCCGAAACAGCACCTGACGCCGCTGCCCCGGCTGGTCGATCTCGACGGATTCGGGCAGTTCCTGCAGGACCTGCGCAACCAGGGCATGCACCCCTATCTGATGGGGGATTTTCCGCTCGAGCAAAAGCAGGACGCAGAATCCGAACCTTCCCGCAAACCTTATCTGGTGCATGAACAGTAATGCGTAACCCTTTTGATTATTTCATTGTTATTGCCGAAATGCGCACCGGGTCGAATTTCCTTGAGACCAATCTGAATGCGATCCCGGGGCTGACCTGCCATGGCGAGGCCTTCAACCCGCATTTCATCGGCCACCCCGGGGGCGAGGATATTCTCGGCCTCACTCGCGAGGCCCGCGACGCCGATCCGGCGAAGCTGGTCGAGGCGATCCGCTCGCAGCCCGGGCTCGGCGGGTTCCGCTTCTTTCACGACCACGACCCGCGGGTGCTGGAGATCGCGCTGTCCGATCCCTGCTGCGCCAAGATCGTGCTCACGCGCAATCCGCTCGACAGCTATGTATCGTGGAAGATCGCGCAGGAAACGGGCCAGTGGAAGCTGACCAATGTGAAGCGCCGCCGCGATGCCCTGGCCATGTTCGACGGGGTCGAGTTCGCCAGCTATGTGAGCCGGCTGCAGCAGTTCCAGATCCGGATCCTGAACCGGCTCCAGACCAGCGGCCAGACTGCTTTTCATCTGGCCTACGAGGATCTGCAGGAGGTCGAGGTGATGAACGGCCTCGCGAAATGGCTGGGGTCCGATCAGCGGATCGAGGCGCTCGACCGCAGCCTGAAGCCGCAGAACCCGGCGCCGACCCATGAAAAGGTGGCCAATCCCGACGACATGCAGGCCGCGCTTGGGGCAATCGACTGGTTCGATCTGGCGCGCACCCCGAATTTCGAGCCCCGCCGCGGCCCGGCGATTCCCGGCCATCTGGCGGCGGTGCGGACACCGTTGCTCTATCTGCCGATTCGCGGCGGGCCGCTCACAGAGGTCAGCCGGTGGCTCGCGGCGCTCGACGATGTGGAGGACGCCGCGCTTCTGACCGGAATGAACCGCCGCGATCTCAACCAGTGGAAGCGCGAGCGCCCGGGCCACCGCAGCTTTACCGTGCTGCGCCACCCGGCGGCGCGGGTTCATTCGGTCTTCTGCGAACGCGTTCTGTCGACCGGACCGGGAAGCTATGCGCGGATCCGCGAGACCCTGCGCAAGCATTTCCGCCTGCCGATCCCGCGCGACATGCCGGGCGCCGGTTACGACCTCGAGTCACATCGCCGCGCCTTTGTCGCATTTCTCGATTTTCTGCGCGCCAATCTGGCCGGGCAGACGGCGCTGCGGGTCGATGCGGCCTGGTGCACCCAGGCGCAGGCGCTGGCCGGTTTCACGGAATATGCAGCGCCCGATCACCTGCTGCGCGAGGATGAACTCGCAACCGCCCTGCCCGCCCTCGCGCGGAGCCTCGGGCATGACGCTGCGCCCGTTCCACAACGCGCGCAGGGCGACCGCCCCTTTGCCCTTGCCGACATCCATGATGACGAGATCGAACGCCGGATCAGCGACATCTACCGGCAGGATTACCTGCAGTTCGGCTTTGGTCCCTGGGCCGGCGGCTGACACCTTCCGGTGCCCGCGATCGGGGCGGCCCGGTCGCGGATCAGGCCGCGACCGGCTGCGATTCGGTCAGGATGGTGTAAAGCGTGCTGCTGTCGGGGTTGGCCCGCAGCTTGGCACAGAGCGCCGGGGCGCGCAGGGTTCTCGCCACCAGTGCCAGCGCCTTCAGGTGATCGACCCCGGCCTGTTCCGGCGCGAAAAGCGCAAAGACAATATCGACCGGTTGACGGTCCACCGCGCCGAAATCGACCGGCTTTTCCAGCAGGACAAAGGCGCCCGAGACGCGCTCCAGCCCCGGAATATGGGCATGGGGCAGCGCCACGCCGTGACCGACCCCGGTCGGGCCGAGCGCCTCGCGCGCGATCAGCGCATCCATCACCGGCGTCGCGTCGAGCCCGTAAGCCTCGCGCGCGAGCTCTCCGAGTTCGTGAAACAGCCGTTTCTTGCTGCTGACCGCGCCCAGCACCTTGACGGCCCGAGTGTCGAGTATGCCTGTCAGTTGCATGTCGTCCGCTCCGCGAAGGCGCCCCGCTTTCGGGGGCGCCGCAGGTTCCCGTTCTGTCAGGGGTCGATCCAGCCGATGTTGCCGTCATCGCGACGATAGACGACATTCACTCCGTTCTTGCTCTCGTTGCGGAACACCAGAACGGGTGCACCGGCAAGCTCCATCTGCATGACCGCCTCGCCGACCGAGAGCGAAGGGATTTTTGTTTCCATCTCGGCCACGATGATCGGCTGCAGCGTCTCCGGCTCGGCGGAACCGGTTTCCCCGTCCGCGTCGGAGGCGAGGATATAGGAGGATGCGTCCAGAAGTTCAACCGGCTCGCTGCGCAGGCGGTGGTGATCCTTGAGCCGGCGCTTGTAGCGGCGGATCTGCTTTTCCATCCGCGCGGCACAGTTGTCGAAAGCGGCATAGATCTCGACCGCGCTGCCCTTGGCCGTGGCATTCAGCCCGGTGGACAGGTGAATCGTGGCTTCGCAGACGAATTCATGCGCATTGCGCGAGAAAACCACCGAACCGAAGGTCGGCCGCATGGCGTATTTCTCGATTATGGCATCAAGCTCGGTCCGCACGTGAACCTGCAGCGCCTCGCCGATTTCGATCTGTTTTCCGCTGATCTGGTAACGCATGTGCTCTCCTTCTCAATGAATGGCCCCGGGAACCGATCCGCGTGCCCCGGGTCGCGTCAGGCGCCCGGCATGGCTGTGCGCGTCACCGGCATGATATTGAAATTTCATCCTGAACCAAACCCGTGGCGTCATCTGATTGAGGCAAGCTTGTGCGGCACTGTCAATGAAAAGGAACGCAGGCCCGCATCTTCGGGAGCCGCGCCCGCCCGGTTCGCATCAGGAAAAACGAAAGCTCTCGCCAAGATAGACCCGCCGGACATTCTCGTTCTCGACCACTTCGGCCGGGGCGCCGGACATCAGCACCTGGCCATCATGCAAGATATAGGCGCGGTCCACGATTTCCAGAGTTTCGCGCACGTTGTGATCGGTGATCAGCACGCCGATGCCGCGATTGCGCAGGTCCGCAACCAGGTGGCGGATGTCCGCGACCGAGATCGGATCGACCCCCGCGAAGGGTTCGTCGAGCAGCAGATAGCCCGGATCGGCAGCCAGGCAGCGGGCGATCTCGACCCGCCGCCGCTCGCCCCCCGACAGGGCAAGCGCGGGCGCGCGGCGCAGATGCTCGATCGAAAACTCGGACAGAAGCTCCTCGAGCCGCTCGCGGCGGCGGCGGGGCTCGCGGCAGCTGATGTCGAGAATCGCGGCGATGTTGTTCTCGACGCTCAGGCCGCGGAAGATCGACATTTCCTGCGGCAGATAGCCGATGCCAAGGCGCGCGCGGCGATACATCGGCAGCGCCGTGGCGTCGCGCCCGTCGATGGTGACGCGCCCCGCCTCGGGCAGGATCAACCCGGCGATCGCATAGAAGGTCGTGGTCTTGCCCGATCCGTTGGGTCCGAGCAGCCCGACCACCTCGCCACGATCGAGCGACAGGGACACGTCGCGGATCACCACCCGCTTGCGGAACGACTTGCGCAGATTCTCGACCCGGAGCCCGGACGACCCTTCGGTGACGGTAAGCCGGGGCTGCATCATCAGCGCTCCTCCGGGACCAGGATGGTCCTGACCCGTCCGGTGAGCCGCGCGGTGCCCTTTTCAAGGTCGAGGCTCATCCGCTCGGCCGAGATGGCGTTCGGCCCCTGGGTGAGCAGCACGTCACCTGTAAGCTCCACCTGCCCCGAGGCCACGTCGTAATCGGCCGCTTCCGCCTCGGCCGCGTCCGGCCCGTTCACGAGCGTCACACCGCCCCGCGCCTCGAGCCGGGCAATGGCGCGTTTCTCTTCGTCATAGATCACAAGAAGCCGCTCGGCCGCCATGCGCATCTCGCCCTGCCCGACCAGGACGTTGCCGGCATATTCGGCGCGCCCGTCCTGCTGGCTGACGTCGAGAGTATCGGCGGTGACCTCGATCAACGCCTGCGGATCGCCCCTGCCGCCAAAGGCGACCGTCGCCTCCTGCGCGGCTGTCGCGAGCGCGGACAGCATGAATAGAAGCGCCGCGAGGGCGCCGCGCATGGAAAGGCCGGACAGGGACAAGGGATCAGTCCTCCGCGAGTTTCGGATCGTATATCATTCGCACGCCGTCCTTGAAAAGGAGATGCACCGGCCCGCCCGGCTCGCGCGCGCCGATGGTCATGCTGCCGGCGGTCAGCCGCCCGGGCGGGCCACTACCCGAGACCGCGCCCGGCGCCTCGGCCTCGACCGTCTTCAGCCCGGTTTCGAGCCGCTCGGTCACGAGGCTGTATCCGGTCGAGGTGGTGATCCGCACATCGCCGTCGAACTCGGCCCGCTCCGCCTCGAGGTCGAAGCGCCCGCTGCGGGATGAAAAGCTGATCTCGCCACCGTCCGCCATGATGAAGCGCCCGGCCAGATCGCTCGCCGTGGCCGGCTCGTCCCGCCCCCCGCCCCGCAGGCGCGCGGCGCGCAGCAGGACTTCGTCGCCCTTCGGCGTCACGCCCGAAAACACCGGCTCGTTCACCTGCTGCCCGCCCAGCCGCTCGGCGATCTCCTGTTCGGAAAACGGAAGCGAGACGAGGTCCACCCCGCGCGACAGCAGGAACAGGGTCGCAAGGATCGCAAGCGCCGCCAGCGGCAGCAGAACCTTGAACACGGCAATGAGGCGCGAATAGCGATCCATGACCCGCGCTCCCCCGGCCTAGCCGAGCCCCGCGCGCAGGCAGTCGTGGATATGGATCAGGCCAAGCGGCCGCCCGTCGCCGCCCTCCTCGAGCGCGAAAAGGCAGGTGATCTTGTGCTGGTTCATCACCGCAACCGCAGTCTCGGCCAGCGCATCGGGAGCGATGGTCAGGGGATCGGCGGTCATTACCTCGCCCGCCTCATGCGACAAAAGCCCCTCCATCTTGCGCCGCAGGTCGCCGTCGGTGATGATTCCGGCAAGTCCGCCCCCCGCGCCAAGCACGCCGGCGACGCCGAATCCCTTGCGGCTGATCTCGATCAGCGCCTCGCTCATCGGCGTCGCGGCCGTGACCAGCGGCAGGGATTCGCCCGTGTGCATGAGGTCGCGCACCCGGCTCAGGCGCGCGCCGAGCTTTCCGCCCGGGTGGAATTCGCGGAACCGCTCGGGCGTGAAGGCGCGGTGCTGCATCAGCGCGACCGCCAGCGCATCGCCCAGCGCAAGCGTCATGGTGGTGGAGGAGGTCGGCACGATACCCGTGCCGCAGGCTTCCTCGGCGCGCGGCAGCACGAGCGCCACGTCGGACTGCTTGAGCAGGGTCGAATCCGCATTGCTCGCCACGCCGATCAGCGGAATCGCGAAGCGGCGCGTATAGGCCACAAGATCGGCAAGTTCGGGGGTTTCGCCCGAATTCGACAGCACCAGCACCACGTCGCCCTGCGCCATCATGCCCAGATCGCCATGGCTGGCCTCGGCCGGGTGCACGAAATGCGCCGGCGTGCCGGTGCTGGCGAAGGTCGCGGCGATCTTGCGCGCGATATGGCCGGATTTGCCCATCCCCGAGACGATCACGCGGCCCCGCGCCGCAAGCAGGAGATCGACCGCGCAGTCAAAGCTCGCGTCCAGGCTCGCCTCGAGCTGCCGCAGCGCCTCCGCCTCGATGCCGATCACACGGCGTGCGGTATCGACGAACCCGTTCATGAATGGGCGAAGATGTCGGTTTCGGGCCAGCCCTCGATGTCGAGCCGGGCGCGCATGGGCAGGAACCCGAAACAGGCGCGCGCGATTTCGCTGCGCCCCTCGCGTTCGAGCCGCGCATCCAGTTCCTCGCGCAGCCGATGCAGATAAAGCACGTCGGAGGCCGCATAGTCCAGTTGCGCGCCGGTCAGTTCGGCCGCGCCCCAGTCGCTCGACTGCTGCATCTTGGAGATGTCGATGCCCAGCAATTCCTGCGTCAGGTTCTTGAGCCCGTGGCGGTCGGTATAGGTGCGCACGAGCCGGCTCGCGATCTTGGTGCAATAGACCGGCGCGGCCAGCACGCCGAAGGCGTGAAACAGCGCGGCGATGTCGAAGCGCCCGAAATGGAACAGCTTGAGCACGGCGGGATCCTCGAGCAGCGCGGCAAGGTTGGGCGCCGTGCCCTGCCCCTTCGCGATCTGCACCAGATGCGCCACGCCGTCACCGCCGGAAAGCTGCACGAGGCACAGCCGGTCGCGATGCGGGTCGAGCCCCATGGTCTCGCAGTCGATGGCCACGACCGGGCCGAGAACGAGCCCGTCCGGGAGGTCGTTCCGATAAAGGTGATGTGTCAAGAACCGGCTCCCTCGCAGATGTGCTGCCGAGATATGCGCTTTGCCCGGTGAACTCAACCGCTCCCCGGCGGCAGGGACGGTTTCCGCCGGCCCGCCTCCGGCGTGCGAGCGCGGTCCCGGGAGGTGTTAGAGGCTTGTTAATGCCGCGTCCCTATCGTTGCCGCCATCCGCCGGGAACGAGGGGTGCCATGACCGACCGCAATGTCGCGCCGATCATCATCAAGCGCAAGAAGTTCGTCGTCGAGGGCGCCCATCACGGCGGTGCCTGGAAAATCGCCTATGCCGATTTCGTCACCGCGATGATGGCCTTCTTCCTGATCATGTGGCTGATGAACGCCACCACCGAGCAGCAGCGCAAGGGGATTGCCGACTACTTTTCCCCTTCGGTGCCGGTCAGCCGCGTTTCCGGCGGCGGGGAAAGCGCCTTCGGCGGCGACAGCATCTTTGCCGAGGATCGCCTGATCCACGACGGAACCGGGGCCACCATGCGCCATCCCGACAGCGCCATGCAGGCGCGCGGCGAAACCGGATTCGAAACCGCGCCCGAGGGGGCCGAGGACACCGACCCCCTGCGCGAGATCGAGGAACGGCTTCTCGGCCGGACCGGCGAGAGCCTGATCTCCGAGGAAATGCGCAAGCATATCGTCACCCGGGTGACCGACGAGGGGCTCGTGATCGAGCTCCATGCGAACGAAGGCGCTCCGCTGTTCGAGGCCGGCGCCGACACGCCGACCGAGATGATGCGCGACCTCGTCACCATGATCGCCGATGCCGCCGCACAGGTGAGGAACGGCGTCGCGATCGCGGGGCACATGCGCGCCCGCCCGGTCATGGTCCGCGACAATCCGGTCTGGCGGCTTTCGCTCGCGCGGGCCGAACGCAGCCGGGAACTGCTCCTTTCGTCGGGGATGGACGCGGCGCGCATCCGGCGCGTGACCGGCCATGCCGACCGCGCCCCGGCGACCGCGAATCCGATGGAGCGGCGCAATGATCGCATCGAAGTGATCCTGTTGCGCGGCGCGGCCGGATAGGGGCCGGAAAATAGGAACAATTTGACCGGTTAGCAGCGCGTTAAGCCACCGTGCGCTAGGATGGGTCCAACCGGAACAGATGTCACCGCAGGCCCGCGGACAGGGCCATGGGAAGGGAGTGCCATGACGATTTCCTCATCGCTGAGCGCCGGTGTGGCCGGGCTGAACGCCAACGCCACCCGGATGGCGGCCATATCGGACAATATCGCCAACTCGGCCACCTACGGCTACAAGCGCGCGGAGACGGATTTCCATTCGCTGGTGGTCGCCTCCTCGCGCGGCTCCTATACCGCCGGCGGCGTGCGCACCACCACGCAGCGCATGGTCGACCAGCGCGGGCCGCTCGCCTCCACCACCAACCCGACCGACCTGGCCGTGCGCGGCCGCGGCATGCTGCCGGTCGCGGCCCGCCACGAGGTGCGCCCGGGCGAGACTCCGCAGATGATGCTGACGACCACGGGCAGCTTCCGCCCCGACGAACAGGGCTACCTGACCACCCCGTCGGGGCTCGTGCTGCTCGGCTGGCCCGCCAGCCCGGACGGGACCATCCCGCCCTATTCCCGCGACAGCCAGGACGGGCTGCAGCCGGTGCGGCTCAACATGAACCAGCTTGCCGGCGAACCGACGACGCGCATCGCGCTCGGCGTCAATCTGCCCGCGCGCGAAAGCGAGGCCGGGGCTGCGGGAACGGTGCAGGAACTGCCGGTGGAATATTACGACAACCTCGGCAATGCCCGGTCGATCCATGTATCGTTCACCCCCACCGTGCCGGCGGGCGGCGGCGCCTCGAACGAATGGACCATGACGCTGCATGATTCGGCCTCCGGCGGGGCGGTGATCGGCGAATACACCCTGACCTTCGACGACAGCCGCACCGCCGGCGGCACGCTGGCACAGGTCACCACCGTTTCGGGCGGCGCCTATGATGCCGCCGCCGGCTCGATCATCGTCAACACGGCAAGCGGCCCGATCGAGATCGGGATCGGCCAGATCGGCGCGCCCGACGGGCTGACGCAGCTTGCCGGCAGTTTCGCGCCGCTCAGCGTCATGCGCGATGGTGCCCCCGTCAGCAAGCTGGAGCGGGTCGAGGTGGACGCGAACGGCTTTGTCCACGCCCTGTTCGATACCGGGCTCGTGCGGACGATCTATCAGATTCCGCTCGTGGATCTGCCCAATCCGAACGGTATGACCGCGCTCGACCGCCAGACCTACCTGCCCTCCCACCAGAGTGGCGCCTTTTATCTCTGGAACGCCGGTGACGGGCCGACCGGCGAGGTTCTGGGCTATGCGCGCGAGGAATCCGCCACCGATGTGGCCGGTGAACTGACCGCGATGATCCAGACCCAGCGCGCCTATTCCTCCAACGCCAAGGTCATCCAGACCGTTGACGAGATGTTGCAGGAAACCGCGAATCTCAAACGTTGACCCTGATCCGGAGCTGCGCCGATGACGATTTCCTCTGCCTTTCACAACGCCGCCAGCGGGCTTGCCGCCGCATCGCGAACGGCCCGGGTCGTGTCGGACAATCTCGCCAATGCGCTGACGCCGGGCTATGGGCGTCGCTCCGTCTCGCTTGCCGCCAACGGGCTCTCCGGCGGGGTGCGGGTCGTGGGCGTGGAACGCCATGTCGATCCGGCTGTCGTCGCCGACCGCCGGCGGGCCGATGCGGGCTTCGGTCACGCCAGCACCATCGCCACGTTCCATGACCGCTTCCAGGCGCTGCTCGGCATGCCGGACGCGCCCGATTCGCTCACGCAGCGGATCGCCGGGTTCGAAAGCGCCCTGATCGCGGCCGAAAGCCGGCCCGATTCCACGCTCCGCCTCGACGGCGCGGTGACCGCCGCGGCCGATCTCGCCGGATCGCTCGCCCGCGCCTCGGAGGGAATCGCCGGGATACGCAGCGACGCCGACCGCAAGATCGCGGAGCAGGTCACAGGACTGAATGCAGATCTTGAACATGTGCAGATGCTGAACCGCCGAATCGCCTCTGCGACCGCCAGCGGTCAGGATGCCAACGCCCTGCTGGACGAACGTCAGCGCGCTGTCGACGACATCAATACGCTGATCCCGGTCCGGATCGCCGAGCGCCCGAACGGGCAGATCGCGCTTTATACCGAGGGCGGCGCCGTGCTCCTCGATGGTGCGGCGGCCTCCTTCGGTTTCGATCCGACCCGCCATGTCACCGCGGAAATGACGCTGGAAAACGGCGCGCTCTCGGGGCTCACGGTGAACGGAAAGCCCCTCGACACCTCCTCCGGCGGCCAGATTTCCGGCGGCACCCTGGGCGCGCTTTTCGACATCCGCGACCGGCTCGGCCCGGAGGCGCAATCCGACCTCGACGCATTTGCGCGCGACCTGATCGAGCGGTTCCAGTCACCGGGCCTCGACCCGACGCTTGCGCCCGGCGCTGCGGGGCTGTTTACCGACGGGGGTGCCGCATTCGACCCGGCCAATTCCCCCGGCATCGCGGCCCGGCTCCAGCTGAATCCGGCGCTGACCCCCGAAACCGGAGGAAATTCCTGGCGGTTGCGCGCGGGCCTCGGAGCGGCGACCCCGGGAGAGCCCGGCGACAGCACCCTCCTTCAGGCCTTTTCCGCCGCGCTCACCGAGCGCCGGCCCGCAGCGACGGGCAATTTCGGCACCGGCCAGTTCACCGCCGCTGATCTTGGAAATGCGCTCCTGTCCTTCAGCACCCAGCGCGGATCCCGCGCCGACCAGGCGCTCGGCTTCGCTGCGGCCATGCAGTCCGAATTCACCCGCATCGAACGGGAACAGGGCGTCGACAGCGACGCGGAACTGCAGACCCTGATGCTGGTCGAACAGGCATTCGGCGCCAATGCCCGCGTGATCCAGGCGCTTGACGACATGATGGCAACATTGCTGAGGCTTTGACATGACCCCGACATCCATTGGCGATCTCGCCCTCGGCATGATGCTGCGAACGCGCAACGCCCAGATCAAGGCGCAGGCCACGACCCTGCTGCAAGAACTCACCTCCGGCCGGAAAGCCAGCCTTCCCGACCGTTTCGGCGGGGATCTTTCGCATCTTGCGGATATCGAACAGAACCTCACGCGCCTCTCCGCCTATTCGGTCGCGGCACGCGAAGCGGCCGCTTTCACCGATGCCGTGCAGCTTGGCCTCGCCGCTATCGACGGCACGGCGGACACGATCGGCTCGTCGCTGATCATCCTCACCCAGGCGACATCGCAATCGGAAGTGTCCCATGCCGCGCAACAGGCCCGCGAGGGACTGTCCACCGTCATCGCATCGCTGAACGGCAGCAGCGGCGGACGCAGCCTGTTTGCCGGCGCGGCCTCGGACAGCACCCCCCTGCGGCCGGCGGAGGAGCTTCTGGGCGCACTGCGCGGCGAACTGGCCGGGCTGACCTCCGCCGCCGAGATCGAGCAGGCCATGGAAAGCTGGTTCGACGACCCGCAAGGGTTCCGCGCCACGCTCTATACCGGCTCCGACAACGACCTGCCCGCCGTCGAGATCGCGGAGGGCCAGAAGGTCGCGCTCACGCGGCGCGCGGACGACCCGGTTTTCCGGGATACGCTGCGTTTTCTGGCCACGGCGGCGCTCGCCGACGATCCGGCGCTCACCGTGAACCAGTCCGAACGGGTGGCGCTCCTTACCGGCGCCGGCAACGGGCTGCTGAACAATCATCGTGCCTTGATCGAGACGAGCGCGGAAATCGGCGCCGCCGAAAGCCGGATCGAGGATGCGATGGCGCGCAACAACGCCAGCCGCAGCAGCCTTGAACAGGCGCGCAACGCGCTCGTCTCCGTCGACCGTTACGAAACCGCGACACGGCTGGAGGAGGTGCAGTTCCAGCTTGAAAGCCTCTATGCCGTGACGGTCCGCACGGCACATCTTTCCCTGCTGAACTTCCTGCGATGACGCGGTTTCTGGTCCTCCTCGCGACGCTTCTGATCGTGCCCCTCGCCGCCACGGCCAATGCCATCCGCGTGAAGGATCTGGTGGAATTCGACGGGGTCCGCGGGAACGATCTTGTCGGTTACGGGCTCGTGGTCGGCCTCAACGGCACCGGCGACGGGTTGCGGAACGCACCGTTTACCGAAGAGATCATGACCAATATCCTGGAGCGGCTCGGCGTCAACGTCACCGGCGAGCAATTCCGCCCCAAGAACGTCGCGGCGGTGATCGTGACCGCAAGCCTGCCGCCCTTTGCCCGGGTCGGATCGCAGATCGACGTGACCGCCTCGGCGATCGGCGATGCAAGCAGCCTGCTGGGCGGGACGCTGATCATGACGCCGCTCAACGCGGCCGATGGCCAGATTTACGCCGTGGCCCAGGGCACCATTCTCCCCGGCGGGGCGGTTGCCGAAGGTCAGGCAGCCTCCGTGACGCGGGGCGTTCCGACCTCCGGGCGCATTCCCGCAGGTGCCCGGGTCGAGCGCGAGATCGAGTTCGAACTGGCGTCGCTGTCCACCATCCGGCTTGCGCTGCGCGAGCCGGATTTCACCACCGCGAGCCGGATCGAGACGGCCATCAACAACGAATTCCGCAGCGCGGTCGCCACCATGCGCGATTCCGGCACCGTGGAATTCGGCATCGCCGCCAGCCGGGCGCGCTCCCCCGCCCATGCCCTGAGCCGCATCGAGAACATCCTGATCGAACCGCAGCGCAAGGCGCGGGTGGTCATCGACCAGAGTTCCGGCACCATCGTCATGGGGAGCGATGTCCGCCTGTCGCGTGTTGCCGTCTCGCAAGGAAACCTCACGCTCCGCATCGAAGAGGCGCCAGCCGTGGTGCAGCCGAATCCCTTCGCCCGCGGAGAGACCGTAATCGTTCCCCGGACCAATGCGGCGATGGACGAAGAGGAAGGCATCGCGCTTGCGGAACTACCGGACACCACCTCGCTGTCCGATGTGGTTGCCGGGCTGAATGCGCTCGGCGTGTCGCCCCGGGACATGATCGACATTCTCAAGAGCCTGAAAACCGCCGGCGCCCTGCATGCCGAATTCGTGGTGCAGTGATCATCGGCACGTTCATGTCCGGCACAACGACGAAAGGAACCTGACCAGACATCATCACCTTGAAACGCCGACGGAATCCCGCGCAAACCCCGCCCCGCATGGACCGCGCAATCGCCAAGGCCGTGAAACTTGCCCGCCACCGAGAGCATGGGGCGATTCGAAACCCGGTGCTGCGCCACAGCACGGGGCGAGCAGCAGCCGCGCGTGGAACGACGCCGATCCAACATCGCCGCCACTCCTGCGCGGCTTTGTGGTGGCCGGGCAGCCCGAACTCATCCGCGCCGAAAGGAGCGTAATGTCGACAGCGGTCATGCGAGTGCCGGGACGGCCCGCCGCCGGGAACAGGCCCCTTAAAGAGCACTGCCCAAGCCGTTCTGCGGGAAACCCCCTCCCCATTCCAGATGACCGCCCTACACTCCGGCGTGATCCTTATTGTCCCAGGCGCGGCAAATCTGCTGGAACCGGGGCGGCTCGCGTGAAACATAATAGGGAGCCGGATTGTCCGGGCGCCTGAAACTGGAGACCACGAGAATGAGCCGATCCCCGTCCGCCGACCGTCAGCCGCCTGCGGGCCATGGCCGCATCTACAGCTCGATCATCGAAACGATCGGCAACACGCCTTTGGTGCGCCTCGACCGCTTTGCCGCCGAGACCGGCATGAAAGCGATGCTTGCCGCCAAGCTCGAATTCTTCAACCCGCTCGCCTCGGTCAAGGATCGCATCGGCCTTGCCATGATCGAGGCGCTCGAGGCGGAGGGCCGCATCCGCCCGGGCGAATCGACCCTGGTCGAGGCGACCTCGGGCAATACCGGCATCGCGCTTGCCTTTGCCGCCGCCGCCAAGGGGTATCGCCTGATCCTGACCATGCCCGAGACCATGTCTATCGAGCGGCGCAGGATGCTGGCGTTCCTGGGTGCGGAGCTTGTGCTGACCGAGGGCGCCAAGGGCATGAACGGCGCGATCGCCAGGGCCGAGGAACTGGCCGAAACAATGCCTGCCACGGTGATCACGCGGCAGTTCGAAAACCCGGCCAATCCCGACATCCACCGCCGGACCACCGGCGAGGAAATCTGGAACGATACCGCCGGCGCGGTCGATATCCTCGTTTCGGGCGTCGGCACCGGCGGGACCATCACCGGCGCCGGTGCGCTGCTCAAGTCGCGCAAGCCGTCGGTCCATATCGTCGCGGTGGAACCCGCGGATTCGGCGGTGCTTTCGGGTGGCGCAGCGGGGCCGCACAAGATCCAGGGAATCGGCGCCGGGTTCGTGCCGAAGATTCTCGACAAGGAAATCTATGACGAGGTGGCCACGGTCACCAACGACGAAGCCATGGACACCGCCCGCCTCGTGGCGCGGCTCGAAGGGGTGCCGGTCGGCATATCCTCGGGCGCCGCACTTGCCGCCGGGGCCGCAATCGGCCGGCGCGAGGAAAACGCGGGCAAGCTCATGGTGGTGATCGTCCCCTCCTTTGCCGAGCGTTATCTTTCCACCGCGCTGTTCGAAGACTGACGCCCGACCGGCGGGCATGCCGGCGGCGCGCCGGGCCTCGCCACGAGCGCACCGCCTGCGCCGGTCCGTGCCGCCCCGCCCTTCAGGTGCCGCAGAATGTGGCCGTGACGACCTCATCGGCCCGGGGCGGCTGCATCAGGTCGGCATCATCGGGCTGATCCGTGAAAGGATCGGCAAGAACACGGTCCAGCCGCTCGAAAGGCGCATAATCGCCCTGCACCGCGGCCTCGATCATCTGTTCGATCCGGTGGTTGCGCGGGATGAAGGCGGGATTGGCCGCCGCCATCACCTCGCCCGGGTCGGGCTCCTGCGCGAGGCGGGCCTTCCAGCGTTCGGCCCAGTCGTCGAAACCTTTCGCATCAGCGAACTGCCCGCGCGCATCACCCTTGGCCAGGGCGCGGAACGTATTGGTGAAATCCGCCCCGCCGGCGGCCATGAGCGCCAGCAGATCGCCGATCAGCGCCCCGTCCTCGGGGCGGGGATCCGTGATGCCGATCTTGGCCGCGAATGTGGTCAGCCAGTTCGCCCGCAGCAGGTCGGGCATTTCGTGAACGATCCGCGTTGCCTCCTCGACCCCGCTTTCGGGATCGTCAAGCTGGCGCAACAGGGCGGTCGCGAACTGGGCAAGGTTCCAGACCGCGATATCGGGCTGGTTCGCATAGGCATAGCGTCCCATGCGGTCGATGGAGCTGAACACCTTTTCCGGGTCGTAGTCATCCAGAAAGGCGCAGGGGCCATAGTCGATGGTTTCGCCGGAAATCGCCATGTTGTCGGTGTTCATCACCCCGTGAATGAAGCCGACCCCCATCCACCGGACGACCAGCCGCGCCTGCGCGTCGCGCACCGCCGCAAGCAGCCCCATCGGCCCGTCGGCCTTTGGGTAATGGCGCGCGATCGCGTAATCGGTCAGTTGCCGCAGCGCCTCCCGGTCGCCGCGCGCGGCAAAGATCTGGAACGTTCCGACCCTCAGGTGCGAGGCGGCGACACGGGTCAGCACCGCGCCGGGAAGCGCGCGGTCGCGCCAGACGGTCTCGCCGGTTTCGACCGCCGCGAGCGCCCGCGTGGTCGGGATGCCGAGCGCATGCATCGCCTCGGACACCACATATTCGCGCAGCACCGGCCCGAGCCAGGCGCGCCCGTCGCCACCGCGCGAATAGGGCGTGCGGCCCGAACCCTTGAGCTGGATGTCGCGGCGGATACCGTCGCGGCCGATCACCTCGCCCAGAAGGATCGCGCGCCCGTCGCCAAGCTGCGGGTTGTACTGGCCGAACTGGTGGCCGGCATAAAGCTGCGCTAGCGGTGCGGCCCCGTCGGGAACCACATTGCCGGCAAAGATCTGCGCCATGTCATCCCTGCCGCTCGGATGAAGCCCGACAAGCCGCGCGAGATCATCGTTGAAGGCGACAAGGCGCGGCGCCTTGACGGGAACCGGCGCCTGCCGCGTGTAGAACGACGCGGGCAGGCGCGCATAGCTGTTGTCGAAAGGAATATCGAGGCTCATGCGCAAGACATAGGTTTCAGCGGCGCGGATTGCCAGCGCCGCGGGACGTATCAGCGAGCGTCAATCGCCCGGCGCCGCCGCGGCATGCGCCGGGCTGATCCGCCCGCCGCCGACCGGCGCGCGCACCCCCGTGGTGCCGGGGGCCGAGGTCGGCAGCCCGCGCAGCACCCGCACCGCGAGATGGCCGAATGCCTGCGCCTCGAGCATGTCGCCGTCGAGCCCGGCCGCCTCGACCGGATCGACCGGGCAGTCGAGGCTCGCCGCAAGCATCCGCATCAGCACCGGATTGTGCCGCCCGCCGCCGGCGACCAGAACCCGCGCGGGCGGGGCGGGGCAGAAAGCCATGCCCTGTGCCACGGCGGCGGCGCTCATGGCGGTGAGCGTGGCGGCCGCATCGGCATCGGAAAGCCCCTCGACCAGCGCCGCCATCTCCGCGAAATCGTTGCGGTCGAGCGACTTCGGCGGGATTCGCGCGAACCAGGGATCGGCAAGGAAGGTCTCGAGCATGCCGTCCGCGACCTGCCCGCGCGCGGCAAGCGCCCCGCCGCGATCCATCGGTTGGCCCAGCCGCGCCTGCACAAGGTCGTTCAGCGGCGCATTCGCAGGCCCGGTGTCGAATGCCAGCAGCGCACCCTCGTCTTCCGGGGCGGTTCGCGCTGGATCGACCCAGGTGAGGTTGCCGACACCGCCGAGGTTCAGAAAGGCGACCGGGGCCTGCGCACCGATCCATTTCGCGCAGGCAAAGTGAAAGAACGGCGCCAGCGGCGCCCCCTCACCCCCGAGCGCCACATCGTCGCTGCGGAAATCCCAGACCACCGGGCAGCCGATATCGCGCGCAAGCCGCGCCCCGTCGCCGACCTGAAGCGTGCCGCGCCCGCGCGGCTCATGCGCGAGGGTCTGCCCGTGAAAACCGACCAGATCCGCGGGCCCGAGCGGCGCAAGCGCCTCGGCATGGGCGGCATCGACCACGCTTGCCGCGGCTTCGACCTCGGGCCCGTGCCAGCGCCCGAGCGCGGCGGCAAGCACGCGCCGTTCCCGGTCGTCGTAGGGGCGATAGGCATTGCGGCCGAACCCGCCGATGCGGATGCCGTCGCTTTCGATTTCCGCCACATCCACCCCGTCGAGCGACGTGCCGCTCATGGTGCCGAGCACCCGCAGCATCCCTGCCCGCCCGTCATCCCCGCCATGCCTGTTCACGGTCTTTTCCTTTGCCCGCACGCCGCCTATACACGCCACAGTTCCAGACACTGGCCACAACTCCAAGCCGAGGCAAGCCATGACCTACCAGCCGAGATCGGACTTTCTGCATGTGATGATCGAGCGCGGCTATCTGGCCGACTGCACCGATCTGCAAGGGCTCGACGAGGCGCTGTGCGCCCAGGTGGTGCCGGCCTATATCGGCTATGATGCAACGGCGCGCTCGCTCCATGTGGGGCATCTTTTGAATATCATGATGCTGCGCTGGCTGCAGAAAACCGGGCACAAGCCGATCACGCTGATGGGCGGCGGCACGACCAAGGTGGGCGATCCCTCGTTCCGCTCGGATGAGCGCCCCCTGCTCGGCCCCCGGCAGATCGCCGAGAACATCGCCGGGATGCGGCAGGTCTTTGCGCATTACCTTGCCTATGGCGAGGACGCGACCGGCGCGCTCATGCTCGACAATTCCGAGTGGCTGGACCAGTTGAATTACCTGGATTTCCTGCGCGACATCGGCCGCCATTTCAGCGTGAACCGGATGCTGTCGTTCGAATCGGTGAAATCGCGGCTCGATCGCGAACAGTCGCTGTCGTTCCTCGAATTCAACTACATGATCCTGCAGGCCTATGATTTCCTGGAACTCTACCGCCGCCACGGCTGCCTGTTGCAGATGGGCGGGTCGGACCAGTGGGGCAATATCGTGAACGGGATCGACCTCACACGCCGCGTGCTGGAGCGTGACCTGTTCGGCCTGACCTCGCCGCTGCTCACCACGAGCGACGGGCGTAAGATGGGCAAGAGCGCGGGCGGCGCGATCTGGCTCAATGGCGACATGCTGAGCCCGTATGAATTCTGGCAGTTCTGGCGCAACACCACCGATGCGGATGTCGGGCGGTTCCTCAAGCTTTACACCGAACTGCCGGTCGATGAATGCGACCGCCTCGGCGCGCTCGGCGGCTCGGAGATCAACGAGGCGAAGATCCGGCTTGCCGACGAGGTGACCGCGCTTTGCCACGGGGCGGAGGCGGCGGCCACCGCGCGCGAAACCGCGCGCGAGGTGTTCGAACAGGGCGGTGTTGGCGCGGATCTGCCGACCATCAGCGTCACGGCGCAACAGATCGGCGAGGGCCTTGCCAATACGGCGCTGTTCGTCGCGGCGGGGCTTGCCGCCTCGGGCAAGGAGGCCAAGCGCCTCGTGAGCGAGGGCGGCGCACGCATCAACGATGAAATCGTGACCGAAGTGCGCCTCATGTCGCGCGAGGAAATCGCGCCGGGGCTCAAGCTCAGCGCCGGAAAGAAGCGGCACGCGCTGGTGCGGCTCGCGGAATAGCGGGTTTCAGCCCTCGGCCTTTTCGGCGAGCAAAAGCCATTCGTCCTCGGCCGCCGAAAGCGCCGTCTGCCGCGTGACCAGGGCCTCGGTCGCCTTCCGGAACTTGACCGGCTCGCGGGTGTAAAGCTCCGGGTCGGAAAGCAGCGCCTCGAGCTTGCCGATCTCGGCCTCAAGGCGCGCGATCTCACCCGGCAGCGCCTCGAGCCGGTGCCGCTCGGTAAAGCTGAGCCCCTGCCCCGGCGCCGGCTCCCGGTCCGTCTTGGCCGCCTTCTCCGCGCGCGGCACCTTTCGCCCGGTCGGCGCGGGTTCGGGTGCGGAGTCCGGCGCGGGGCGACGGGCGATATAGTCGCTCCAGCCGCCGGCATGGATGGTCGCGCGGCCCTGCCCCTCCATGACAATGGTGGCGGTCGCGACACGGTCGATGAAATCGCGGTCGTGGCTGACCAGCAGCACCGTTCCGGCATAATCGTCGAGCAGTTCCTGCAACAGATCGAGCGTCTCGATATCAAGGTCGTTGGTTGGCTCGTCCAGCACCAGGAGGTTGCTTTCCCGCGCCATGAGCCGCGCGAGCAGAAGCCGCGCCTTTTCCCCGCCCGAGAGCGAGCGCACCGGTGCCCGCGCCTGCGCCTCGTCGAACAGGAAATCCTTGAGATAACCGACGACGTGGCGCGGCTGTCCGCGCACCATGACCTGATCGGCCTGCCCGGACACGCGCGCCTCGGGGTCTTCGGTCAGGCTGTCCCAGAGAGTCGCCTCGGGATCGAGCTGCGCCCGCGCCTGATCGAACCAGGCAACGGAGAGGTTCGTGCCGCCCGTGACCGTGCCGCTGTCGGGCTCCTCGGTGCCGAGCAGCAGGCGCAACAGCGTCGTCTTGCCGACCCCGTTCGGGCCGATGATCGCCACCCGGTCGCCCCGCCGCAGCGTGAGCGAGAAATCCCGCAGGATCAGCCTGTCACCGTAAGTCTTTGAAATACCTTTTGCTTCGATCACCTTGCGCCCGGATTTCGGCCCCGATTCGAGCGCCATGGCCGCGGTTCCCTCGCGCCGGATCTGCCCCGCGCGTTCCGCCCGCAACGCATGAAGCGCCCGCAGGCGGCCCTGGTTGCGCTTGCGCCGGGCGCTGATGCCCTCGACCGCCCAGCGGGATTCGGAGCGGATCAGCCGGTCGAGCTTGTGACGCTCGCGGTCCTCCTGTTCCCAGATCTCGTCACGCCAGCCCTCGAAGGCATCGAACCCCTTGTCCTGGCGGCGCATGGCCCCGCGGTCAAGCCAGAGCGTCCCGCGCGTGAGGTGGCGCAGAAAGGCGCGGTCGTGGCTGATGATCACATAGCCGGCGCGGGTCTGGGCAAGTTCGGCCTCGAGCCACGAAATCGCCTCGATGTCGAGGTGGTTGGTCGGCTCGTCCAGCAGCATGAGGTCGGGTTCTTCCGCCATGAGCCGCGCGAGCGCCGCCCGGCGCCGCTCGCCGCCCGAGGCGGTCGCGACCTTGCGGGCAGGATCGAACTTCAGCCCCTCCGCCGCGCGTTCGGCCCGGTAAAGCTCGCCCGGGCCCAGGTTCGCGGCGGCATAATCGCCGAGCGTCGCGAAACCCTCCATCGCGGGATCCTGTTCCATGTAGGACACCACCGCGCCCGGCGCGAGGCTGATGCGGCCGCTGTCGGGTTCCACAAGCCCGGCCATCACCTTCATCAGCGTCGATTTGCCGGAGCCGTTGCGCCCGACAAGCGCAAGCCGTTCGCCCTGCCCGATGACAAGGTCGAGGTCGGAAAACAGCGGATCGCCCCCGTGGGACAGCGAAATGCCGTTCAGTTGCAGAAGCGGTGCGCGGGCCATGACTGCGGGCTAGTCCGTGGCCGGCGCGCCGTCAATGGCTGCATCGGAAAGGCGCGCGGCAAGGGCCCGCATCTGCCGCTGCCGCGCGGGCGCGATCGCCGCGACCTCGACCGCGGTAAAGACATGAAGCGTATTCATTTCATGGTCGATCACCGCATGATCGCTGACCCAGCCACCCATGGCGAGATAACTGCGCAGCGCCGCCGGCATCTGTGACAGCGCCTGCGCGGGCTCCGCCCCGCCCCCTGCTTCGGCAAGCGGCAGGACAGCCGGCGCCTTGCGGGCCGGGCGCAGATCAGGCGGGGCCTGGTGATGCGCCGCGAGCCGGGCAAATGCCGCGCGATAGGGCCCGGGGTCGGTGCCCGCGAACGAGGAACAGCCGACAAGAAAGCGCGCCCGCTGCCGGTCCACGAGCCGCGCGAGCATCCCCCAGGCGAGCCGCAGGATATCCGGGTCGCGCCGCTCGGGGTGGATGCAGAGACGCCCGACCTCGATCATCGGCAGGTCCAGCCCCGCCAGCGCAGCCAGGTCATATTGCCCGGCCGAATAGCCCTGCAGAAGCGCGGCGCCATCATCGTGACAGCGCAGCCGCAGGCAGCCGACCAGCAGGTCGTCGCGCAGATCAAAGATCAGCAGATGGGTGCTGGCCGGATCGTGACGGTCACGTCCGCCGCGCCCGTGAAAGGCCAGGAGCCGCAACGCCTCGGCGCTGGCGATGGCCTCTTCCCCCTGTGCGAGGACGGCGCGGTGGCGAATCCGTTCCAACATCCCGTCACGCCTTGAAGATCGACAGCCCGCCCGGAGACCGGCGCTCGTCATGCCGTCCGGCTGCCGCCGTTCCGGCAGGAGTCCCGTCACCGCTGCCGGAGAGCCCTGCCCGATCCCGCATCCCCGCCGGTCCGGCCGTTACTGCAGGACCGATGCCGGGTTGAAGCGGCCAAGATTGCGCAGAAGCTGGCGCAGCAGGGTGCGGTCCTCGACGCCGGTCTCGGTCACGCGGCGGTCGAGCGAAATCGCCCGGCCATGTTCCAGCCCGAAGCGTTCGATGTTCTGCACCACGCCGGCATTGTTGAAGCTGATCGCCACAAGCTGCCGGTCCACCACCTTGGGCGCCATGGGGCCGAACTGGCGGAAGCGGCTGGAGATGTAATAATAGCCGCTGTCGTCCAGCACGCCGCTGGTACCCGGTTCGCCGATCAGCCTGACCACGCTTTCGCGCGTGTCCTTGCCGACCTCGACCTGCGCCAGTTCGGATGGTGTCGGCACATAGCCATGGTTGCGATAGACAGCGCCGCATGCCGTGAGCGACAGAAAGGCGAAGATGATCAGCCCGGCCCGTGCCGCACCTGCAATGCGTTTTGAATTGGCGAACATGGACTGCCCTCTTGCCCCGGCTTGATTGGCCTTCTAACCCGATTACATAAATCACGCAAAGGGTTCAAGAAACGAAAGCCGCCATGCCCGCCAACACCGCTCTTTCCGTCGCCGCCCTCTCCGGGAGCGCGCCCACCCCGTTTGACCTGCGGCCCGGAGCGGCAGAGCTTGCCGATCTGGCCGAACGGCTCGACCTGCTCGGGCTGCGCAAGCTGCGCTTCAGCGGCACCATCACAGCCGAAGGCGGGCGCGACTGGCTGCTGTCGGGGCAACTCGGCGCGACCGTAGTGCAGCGCTGCGTGGTGACGCTCGCGCCGGTGACGACCCGCATCGACGTGGATGTGACGCGCCACTATATCGCCGAAATGCCCGAACCCGAGGGCGACGAGGTGGAAATGCCCGACGATACGCTTGAACCGCTCGGCAGTCACATCGACCCCGGCGCCGTCATGGTCGAGGCCCTGAGCCTTTCCCTGCCCGCCTATCCCCGCGCGCAGGGGGCCGAGATGGAACAGGCGGTCTTTGCCGGCCCCGGCATCACGCCGCTGCGCGACGAGGATCTGAAACCGCTGGCGGGGCTTGCCGCACTCCGGGATATGATCAGGGATCCGGCCAAGGACGGCGAGTGATCCGTCCCGGCCGGGTCCGGGTCTGCGCGGGAATCAGCTTGCAACCGCGGACGCAACGGCTATTTTCGCGGCTTCACCGGAATTAGCGGTTGAACTCGGAGCGGGTTGCGGCCTAAAGGCCGTGCAGCATGATGCCGCGCCGGAGAACGACGCAAGGCGAACACGCCGCTGTCGGAGCTTCCGTCACGGCTTTTTGAGACAAGGGTTGAGACATGGCCGTCCAGCAGAACAAGGTTTCGAAATCGCGCCGCAACAAGCGCCGCGCCCATGATGCACTGGTTGCCGTCAATCCCAACGAGTGCCCGGAATGTGGCGAACTGAAGCGCCCGCATCATGTGTGCCCGTCCTGCGGCCATTACGACGGCGAGGAAATCATCGTCAGCGATGACGAGATCGACCTGGACGAAGACGCGGCGTAAATCTCTTGGCCGTGGGCGATTGAATGATGGCCCAACCCGATCAGGACCGGAGCCAGCCCGCCGATAGCGCGGGACGTATCGTCATCTCGGTCGACGCGATGGGAGGCGATGCCGGGCCGGCGGCGGTTGTGGCCGGCATGGCCAAATCGGCGCTCAAGAACCCCGATCTGGATTTCATCCTGCACGGCCCCGAAGCGCAGTTGCGCCGGCTGGTCGAACGTCGCCGCGGGCTGAGCGGACGGGTGCGGTTCCGGAACGCCGAGGGCGTCGTGCACATGGACGACAAGCCGAGCCTCGTGCTGCGCAACGGCGAATCCACCTCCATGTGGTCGGCACTGGAATCGGTGCGCAGCGGCGAGGCCGCGAGCGCGGTCTCCTGCGGCAACACCGGCGCGCTCATGGCGCTGAGCATGATCCGGCTGCGCAAGCTGCCCGGCGTGAACCGCCCGGCCATCGCCGTGCTTTATCCGGCGCTGGCGCCACGCAAGTTCAACATCCTGCTTGATGTCGGCGCCGATGTGCGGGCCGAAGCCCATGACCTGCTGCAATATGCGCTCATGGGCGCGTCCTATGCCCGCAACGGGCTCGGCATCGAACGGCCCCGCGTCGGGCTTCTGAATGTGGGCACCGAGCAGCACAAGGGGCGCGCGGCGCTGCGCGAGGCGCAGGAGCTGATTCCCCAGTTCACCGAATCCGCGGGTTTCGACTACGTGGGCTTTGTCGAGGGCAGCGATTTCACCGGCGATGTGGCCGACGTGATCGTCACGGACGGATTCACCGGCAATATCGCCATCAAGACCGGGGAAGGCACGGCCCGGCTCATCGCCACCCTGCTGCGCGAGGCGTTCCGCTATTCGACGCTGTCGCGCCTCGCGTCGTTCCTTGCGATCACCTCGCTGCGCCGGCTGCAGAAACGCATCGACCCGCGGCGGGTGAACGGGGGCGTTTTCCTCGGGCTGAACGGCACGGTGGTCAAATCCCACGGCAGCGCCGACGCGACCGGAGTTTCGGCCGCGATCAAGCTGGCCTTCCAGTTGGCAAAATCGGGCTTCACCGATAGATTGGCAGCACGGGTCGCCTCGGCCGCCGAAGTCCCGGCCGAGACCGCCCCCCGACCCGGAACCGGCGACCAGTAAAAGGGCCGGCGGCCCATGATAACGACACGAGCAGAAAAGGTGAGGCATGACAGGTCGCGCGGTTGTCATCGGAGCAGGGCATTACCTGCCGGAACGGGTCGTGCCGAATGCGGAGTTCGAGGCGACGCTCGACACATCTGACGAATGGATCCGCACCCGGTCGGGGATCGAGCGCCGCCACTTCGCCGCCGAGGGCGAGACCACCGCGACCATGGCCACGGAGGCCGCGCGGGCGGCACTTGCGGATGCCGGGGTGGATGCCGATGACATCGACACGGTGATCGTCGCCACCTCGACCCCCGATCTCGTGTTTCCCTCGGTTGCGACCATGGTGCAGGCCGCGATCGGCATGAAGCGGGGCTTTGCCTTCGACCTGCAGGCGGTCTGCGCCGGTTTCGTCTTTGCCATGGCCAATGCGAACGCGCTGATGCTGTCCGGCCAGGCCCGCCGCGTGCTGGTGATCGGCGCCGAGACCTTCAGCAGCATCCTCGACTGGAGCGACCGCTCCACCTGCGTGCTGTTCGGCGACGGCGCCGGCGCGCTGGTGCTGGAGCTGCAGGAGGGCGCGGGGACATCTGCCGACCGCGGCATTCTCGGCACCGACCTCAATTCCGACGGGCAATACCGCGATCTGCTTTATGTCGATGGCGGCGTCGCGACCCGCAAGGGCGGCAAGGTGCGCATGCAGGGGAACCTGGTTTTCCGCCACGCGGTCGAAAAGCTTGCCGAAACCGCCGGGGCGGCGCTGGAAAATGCCGGGCTCACGGCGCAGGATGTGGACTGGATCGTGCCCCATCAGGCCAACATCCGCATCATTCAGGGAACCGCGCGCCGCATGGGAGTGCCCATGGACAAGGTGGTGGTGACGGTCCAGGACCACGGCAACACATCGGCCGCATCGATTCCGCTGGCGCTTTCGGTCGCCCATGAACGCGGCCAGATCCGGCCGGGGCAGCTGCTCGTCACCGAGGCGATCGGCGGCGGGCTTGCCTGGGGATCGGTGATCCTGCGCTGGTAGCGCGATGCGGGCTGTGAGGCTCCCCGTTCAAATCATTGATATTGACGGGAAATTGCGGTCGTTCTATCATCCCGCAAATTGACGGAGGTTGCACGGGGGGTTGCCATGAGCGGCAAGACACTGACACGCATGGACCTGAGCGAGGCCGTCTTCCGCGAAGTCGGCCTTTCGCGCAATGAAAGCGCCCAACTGGTGGAAAGCGTATTGAGCCATATTTCCGACGCGCTCGTGCGTGGGGAACAGGTCAAGATTTCCTCCTTCGGCACTTTCAGTGTGCGGGACAAATCGGCACGAATCGGGCGCAATCCGAAAACCGGGGAAGAAGTCCCGATCCAGCCGCGGCGGGTGCTGACCTTCCGCCCGTCGCATCTGATGAAGGAACGGGTCGCTTCGGGCAATGTCAGCTGAAGGCCGGATCATGAGCAAGTCACCCGAAGCCTTCCGCACCATCAGCGAAGTGGCCGACTGGCTTGGCGTGCAGGCCCATGTGCTGCGTTTCTGGGAAAGCAAGTTCACCCAGGTCAAACCGGTCAAGCGCGCCGGCGGGCGGCGCTATTACCGCCCCGGCGACATGCAGCTTCTCGGGGGAATCCGCACGCTGCTTTACGACGAGGGAATGACCATCAAGGGCGTGCAGAAGCTTCTGCGCGAACAGGGTGTCGCGGCGATCGCATCGTTCTCGCAGCCGCTCGGCGACGGGATGGATGCCCCCCTGCCGAACCATGACGGTGCGACGGTCCTGCCCTTTGCCGCAGCCCGCGCGCCGGACAACCCCGCGGGCAGCGCCGATGCGGACGATGCGGCAGCGCCGGAGAGTCCTCTCCCGGCCGCCGAGGGCGCCGAAGCCGGCCCCGACGCCCTTGCGGAACCCGGCGACCATGACGCAAGGGCCGCGCCCGCCGCGTCGCAGGCGAGCTTTGACCTGGACGGACCCGAACCGCCCCGGCAGACCGGGCCGGCCGCGGTCGTTGTTGATGCCCCCGATCCGCCGCCCATGGCCGAGATCCCCTATGCCCCCGGCCCGCTCGTGCATCTGGCGGGGCTTGAGCGGGTGAGCGCGGATCAGGCGCAGGAGCTTGCCGCGCTGGAGCGCGATCTGCGCGCCTGGGCAGAACGTGTCGCGGCGCGCCACCACGGCTGAGGGCACGCACCGGCCCGGACCGGCGGGATGGGCCGGATTCGCTCTTGCCCCCGCATGCAAAACAGCTATGAACAGCGCATCGTCGGGCTATGGCGCAGTCTGGTAGCGCGTCCGTCTGGGGGACGGAAGGTCGCAGGTTCAAGTCCTGCTAGCCCGACCATCACACCGGCCCTGTCGGCGCCGGGCCCGGGGCTGGAACAGGCCCCTGTCAGGCCGGATGGCAAGTCATTGTCCCGGCCAGCAGATCAGAGGGCCGGATGGCAGGTCTTTGTCCCAGTCAGCAGATCGAAGCGATGGCCGAGGACGGCATCATCCGTGCCGATCCGGCAATCGACCCCGACCAGATCCAGCCGGCGAGCCTTGACCTGCGCCTTGGCCATGTCGCCTATCGCATCCGCGCCTCGTTCCTGGCGGGCGAAGGCCGGCGCATCACCGACCGGCTCGAGGAATTCGAGATGCACCGGATCAGCCTTGAAGGCGGCGCGGTGCTGGAAAAGGGCTGTGTCTATCTGGTGCCGCTTGCGGAATCGCTCGCCCTGCCCCCGGACATGAGCGCGGTCGCCAATGCCAAAAGCTCGACCGGGCGGCTTGATCTGCTGACGCGGCTCATCACCGATGGCGGGACCGAATTCGACCGGGTCGCGCCGGGTTATCGCGGGCCGCTTTATGCCGAGATCTGCCCGCGGTCGTTTTCGGTGCTGGTGCGGCCCGGGATGCGGCTCAACCAGATCCGTTTCCGGCGCGGACAGGCGGCGCTGAATGACGCCGAACTTGCCGCGCTCCATGCCGAATCGCCGCTGATCGACCTGCCCCCCGTGATCGAGAACGGGCTCGGCTTTTCGGTCGACCTGCATCCGCGTGCGGGGGATCTGGTCGGCTACCGCGCCAAGCCGCACAGCGGGGTGATCGACCTCGACCGGATCGGCGCCTATGATCCCGCCGAATACTGGGAGGAACTGCACAGCCGCAACGGGCAGATCATCCTGGACCCCGGCGCCTTCTACATCCTCGTCAGTCGCGAGGCGGTGCGGATCCCGCCGGGATACGCCGCCGAAATGGCGCCCTATCTGGCCATGGTGGGGGAATTCCGGGTGCATTACGCGGGCTTTTTCGATCCCGGCTTCGGCGACGGCAGCGCCGGCGGGCACGGTTCGCGCGGGGTGCTCGAAGTGCGCTGCCATGAGGCGCCCTTCGTGCTCGAACACGGGCAGGTGGTCGGGCGGCTGGTCTATGAGCGCATGGCCGAACGCCCCGAACGTCTTTATGGCAGCGGCATTGCCTCGAATTATCAGGGCCAGGGACTGAAGCTCTCGAAGCATTTCCGCGCACCAAAGCCGCGGTAGCGGAGCCGGCGCCGCTTCTTCCGATCCGCGCGGCTCAGGCCGGATCGGCTGGCGCGGGGGCGGTATGTTCGTCCTGATCGCGCGTCACCATGGCCCGGATCAGATCGGGAAGCCGCAGCGTGCCGAGGGGTCGGCCATCCGCGTCGGTGATCTGCGCGATGCGCACCCCTTCGCGGCTCAGGATCTGCGCGGCATCCTCGAGCAGCGTCCCCGCAGGCACCGGCACCGCCGCTTCGCCCTCTGCAGCCGCGCCGGGCGTCATGACGGTTTCGACCTGGATGACACGTCCGCGGTTCACCTCGCGCACGAAGCGCGAGATATAGTCGTCGGCCGGTTTCAGCACGATCTCCTGCCCCGTGCCCTGCTGCACCATCTCGCCGTCGCGCAGCACGGCAATGCGGTCGCCAAGGCGCAGCGCCTCGTCGAGGTCATGGGTGATGAAGACCACCGTCTTGCGGATTTCCTTCTGCAGGTCGAGCAGGATCGTCTGCATGTCGGTGCGGATCAGCGGGTCGAGCGCGGAAAACGCCTCGTCCATGAGCAGGATCGGGGCATCGTTGGTCAGCGCCCGCGCGAGCCCGACGCGTTGCTGCATGCCGCCGGAAAGCTGATTGGGATAGCTGCCCTCGAACCCCTTGAGCCCGACCCGCTCGATCCAGCGCATGGCGCGCTCGACCTGTTCCTTGCGGGGCACCCCCTGCACCTCGAGCCCGTAGACCGAGTTTTCCAGCACGCTGCGATGCGGCAGCAGGGCGAACTTCTGAAACACCATCGCGGTCTGGTGGCGTCGAAAGCGGCGCAGGGCCGCCTTGTCCATCTTGACCACGTCCTCGCCGTTCACCAGCACCTCGCCCACGGTCGGGTCGATCAGACGGTTGATGTGGCGGATCAGGGTCGATTTGCCCGAACCCGACAGCCCCATGATCACCTGGATCCGGCCCTCGGGCATCAGGATGTTGATGTCGCGCAGACCGACCACATGGTGATGCTTCTCGTTCAGTTCGGTCTTGCTCATGCCGCCGCGAACAAGGTCGATATAATCATGCGGGCGGGCGCCGAAGATCTTGTAGAGATTGCGGACCTCGATCCCCGTCCCCGGTTCCGCGCGTTCCGCTGCCGTGTGATCAGCCATGGACGACCTCCAGATGCCGCTGCAGGCGCTTGCCATAGGCCTGGCTCACCCGGTCGAAGATGATGGCGATGCCGACGATGGCGAGACCGTTGAACACACCGAGCGTGAAATACTGATTGTTGATCGCCTTCAGCACCGGCTGGCCGAGCCCCTGCACGCCGATCATCGAGGCGATGACCACCATCGCCAGCGCCATCATGATGGTCTGGTTGATGCCGGCCATGATGGTGGGCAGCGCCAGCGGCATCTGCACGTTCCTGAGCCGCTGCCAGCCGGAGGAACCGAAGGCATCCGCCGCCTCGATCATGTCCGGGTCGACCATGCGGATGCCGAGGTTGGTCAGGCGGATGATCGGCGGGATCGCATAGACCACCACCGCCATGAGCCCCGGCACCTTGCCGATCCCGAGCAGCATCACCACCGGGATCAGGTAGACGAAACTCGGCATGGTCTGCATCACATCGAGGATCGGGTTCATGATCCGCTGCGCCCAGTTGGCCTTGGCCATGAGGATCCCGAGCGGGATACCGACCGTGATCGCCAGGATCGTGCAGACCAGGATCATCGACACCGTTTTCATGGTGTCGGTCCACATGTCGAAATAACCGATGATCAGCAGGGTGATCACGGTGCCGGCAACGACCTTCCAGTTGCGGCTGGCAACCCAGGCGATGGCCGCGATGCCGAGCAGGATGATCGGCCAGGGCGTCTGGGTCAGAAACCGTTCGGACTGCACGAGGAAATACTGGAGAGGATCGAAAAAGCTTTCGATTCCGCTGCCATAGGTCCGGGTGAAGTCGCGGAAGCCGGCATCGATCGCACGTTTCAGCGCGCTCAGTTTGCTGGTTTCCATATGGGGAAAAGTGGTAAGCCAGTCCATGCCGCCGCTCCTGCAGTCATTGAGGCTTCGGTGGGGGGCGGCGGCAGATTCCGGCGCCGCCCTCCCTGTCTATGCGTGGCCGTCGCCGCGGATCAGTTGATGCTGTCGCGGATCTTTTCCGCCACGTCTTCGGGGAGCCATTCTTTCCAGAGGTCTTCGTTGTTCTGGAGGAAATAGATTGCCGCGTCCTCGCCGCTCGCCTGATTGTCGGTCATCCAGGCCATGAGCGCGTTCACGGTGTCGTTGGACCAGGAGCGGGCCTTGTAATATTCCATCACCCCGTCGCCGGCACGTTCGGCGAAATCGGTCGTCAGCAGCGTCTCGACGCTGTCCACGGGCCAGTCGGTCGGCTGCGGATCGGGACATTCGGGCACGGTGATGCAGTTTTCCCACTGGTCCATGTCGAGCTCCGCGCCATGGTCGAGCTTCACCATGTCGTATTTGCCGAGCATGCTGGTCGGGGCCCAGTAATAGCCAAGCCAGCCGTCCTGACGCTCGTAAGCCTTGGCCATGGAACCGTCGAGCCCGGCGGCCGAACCGCTGTCCACGAGGACAAAGCCCTTTTCCGCCCCGTCATAGGCCTTGAAAAGCTGTTCCGAAACCGCGGTTCCACCCCAGCCCTGCGGCCCGTTATAGACCGCCCCCTTCGAGGGATCCTCGGGCGCGGGGAAGAGTTCGGGATGATCGAGCGCATCCGAGATCGTCTTGATATCGGGATGCTCGTCGGCCAGGTATTTCGGGATCCACCAGCCCTGCACCGCGCCGTCCGACAGGGCCGGCCCGGCCGAGACGATCTTGCCGTCCGCAATACCGCGATCCACCACGTCGGGCAGCAGGTCGACCCAGCCTTCGGGTGCGACGTCCGGCTGCCCTTTCTCGATCATCGACGTGAGCGCCGGGACCGTGTCGCTGGTGATGATCTCGGCGCTGCAGCCATAGCCGTTCTCGAGGATGAACTTGTCCACCTCGGACAGCACCTCGGCCGACTGCCAGTTCATGCTCGCGATCACGACCGAGCCGCAGTCCTCCTGCGCCTGTGCCATGCCGACCCCCGCCGAAGCGGCGACAACGGCAAGCGCGCTGGTATACATGAATCGTTTCATCTTTTCCTCCCCCAGTTTCTGGATCGTAGTCTAACCATTTGGTTCGTCTGCTTTATCCGCGAGCCTAACATGAGGCACCGCGCAAGATCCATGAAAAACCTCGCACATCCCGGCGCGACCGGCATGCCAGTTGCGACCTTCGCCATGCGTTTTCCGGCAAACGGGGGGTGAAATTTCCGCACGGCGCCGCATGGCGGCAGCGGTTTCACGCGATCAGGTGATCCGCCTGGATGCTCTTGATTCTGGCGGTGACGATCTGCCCGACCGGCTGCGCGGCAGAAAAGCGCACCTCGGCGAACTGCTCGGTGCGCCCCATGGTCGGGCTTTCCATCAGGATGCGATGGCTGCGCCCCGGCTGCGCCGCGAGATGGCGATGCAACTGCCGCTTTCCGGCCTCGCGCAGGCGCCCGGCCCGTTCGCGGATCGTGCCCCCCTCCACCTGCGGCATGCGCGCGGCCGGCGTGCCGGGGCGGCGCGAGTAGGGAAACACATGCAGCCAGGTCAGGCCGCATTCCTCGACCAGGGCGAGCGAGTTCTCGAACATCGCCTCGGTCTCGGTCGGGAAACCGGCGATGATGTCGGCGCCGAAGGTGATCTCGGGGCGCAGCGCCCGCGCCTGCGTGCAGAAGCGGATCGCGTCATCGCGCAGGTGGCGCCGCTTCATCCGCTTGAGGATCAGATCGTCGCCATGCTGCAGGCTGAGATGCAGATGCGGCATGAGGCGGCGCTCACCCGCGATCATCTCCATGAGCGCATCGTCCACCTCGATGCTGTCGATGCTGCTGATGCGCAGCCGGGGCAGATCGGGCACCAGGCGCAGAATCCGCCGCACCAGATCGCCCAGCCGCAGCCCTTCGTCGAGATCGGCCCCCCAGGAGGTCATGTCCACCCCCGTCAGCACCACCTCGTTGAAGCCCTTGCCGACAAGGCCGCGGATCTGCTCGACCACGACCCCGGCCGGCACGCTGCGCGAATTGCCGCGTCCAAAGGGGATGATGCAGAAGGTGCAGCGGTGGTCGCAACCGTTCTGCACCTGCACATAGGCGCGCGAGCGGGTGCCGAACCCGTCGATCAGATGGCCGGAAACCTGCCGCTCGGCCATGATGTCATCGACCCGCACCGCCGCCGGCGCGTCGCCTGTCGATGCCTTCCCGGCCGGCGTTTCCCCGGCCAGCATCTCCCATGTCTCGGGACGCATCTTTTCGGCGTTGCCGATCACCGCGTCCACCTCGGCCATGGCCGAGAACTCTTCAGGATCGACCTGCGCCCCGCAGCCGGTGACGATCAGGCGCGCACCGGGGTTTTCGCGCCGCAGGCGGCGGATCTCCTGCCGCGCCTTGCGCATGGCCTCGCCGGTCACCGCGCAGGTGTTCACCACCACCGCGTCGCGAAGCCCCGCGCGCGCCGAGAGCTCCTTCATCGCCTCGCTTTCATAGGCGTTGAGACGACAGCCCAGGGTCGAGAATTTCGGCGCGCTCATGCTCTTGCTGTCTCCATCATGCGGCATCAGGCGGCCTCATTCGCTTGCGGAACCGGGCCGCGATTCGCACCCTTGTGCCGCCTGCTCGTCCGGTTTCCCTTATCAGCCCCGCGACCGACGGCAAAGGCCGCAAGGCCGGGCCAATTGCGCCGGTGGCCCCGCAGTTTGCGGAAAATTTGCTTCCCGGCGCGATCATGGGCATTATGTAGTTGATCCTCCCCCGGAACTTGTCCTAGAGAACCACGCGAGGCCCGGCGGGCTCTCTCCCCGGTGTGGGCCGTTAGCTCAGTTGGTAGAGCAACTGACTTTTAATCAGTAGGTCGCAGGTTCGAATCCTGCACGGCTCACCATAAAATCACGAAAACCGAATGTCTGGACAACAAACGGCCCGGTCGGTCGCCCGCTGCAAGCTGTTGGGCGGCACCGCAAGCGAATCAGGAAAAACCTGCGTTGAATGCAGCGCATCACAGGCACAACGGCCGGCGGAGCGGGCATGTCGCGGCGTTTCCCGGCGTCAGCCGGGCCTGTGCCGCCAGAGTTCGTGACGGACGCGGGCGTGACGATAGGCGTCGAAAATCGCCATCGCATAGACGAAAGCGCCCCCGGCGAACTTGCCCAGCAACGACACGTCAGGCGCGGCGGTCTTCAACGTATATCCTCCCAGCAGGAACATGAAGAACAGGAACAGCAGTCCGCGGAACGGCTGCCGGTTCAGAACCTGTCCGACGCCGGGCAGAACGATCGCCGTGGCAAGGACGAGATAGGGATTGAGCGGTCGGTCGAGAGCAAGTTTCATGCGGCATAACCGGATTGGTTCAGAGAGTGGCGCTCGATGTCGGATTTCATCTCCAGCAGCCTGTCCAGAAGGGGCGTGATCCGGGCGGGCGGCAGCGGCGACCGGCCCATCTCGGCGTCGCGGAAGAACAGATAGCGCGACCGGTCCGCCTCTTCGGCCAGCAGCGTGATCCGCAGTCCGGCGGGCGAAATCACCAGTTCCTTGACCCTTGGATCATCGAACAGCGGCAGGTGCTTGCGCAGGACATGTTCGGGCGGCACCCGGGCGATGTCATCGGTGCGGATGGCGCAATCCTCGGGGAAACCGGGAGGAATCGAGATCTGCTCCGGCAGGCGATGAAAACCCGAGAAGGACTCGACCCCGGTGGGGCGGATCATCAGGTTGAAATTCGCGCCAACCGGCATCGGTGCGGGCAGCGACACCAGCACCCACAAGGCGGGCAGCTTTCGGAAGGTCAGCGTTTCGGGAACCGCCTGCAGATCGAATTCATGGCCCCGAAACCGCCCCGCCAGACGAGGGAAGCCGGTCGCGGCCCGGCCCAGCCGGACGGCCTGAAAAACCGGGCGGCACGCGTCGAAATAGGCCAGGCGCGACAGGCGTCTTGCCCTGGCCGCGCCCAGGTTGCGGTAGGCGAACAGGGCAAGTACCGCCCCGGTGAGGATCAGCAACAAAGCCAGTCCGTAATCCTGCATTTGATCGGCCTCCGTTGAATGTGGTCCGCCCGGTGCGCGGGCGGCCGCCTTTCGATTGGGTCCGCCCGGTGGCCCGGGCGGCAGCCTTTTGATTGGGTCCGCCCGGTGGCCCGGGCGGACGGGCGCCCCTCAGTACCCTTGCGGCCGCGGCCAGGGCATGGTGAATTGCGCGGCCCGCTCCACGTAGCGGTAGCGCCGGAAATGGAACCAGAGCGACACGATGATGTAGAAGGAAATCATCGCGACAAGCTGGGTGCCGTAGCCAAGGAACACCGCGAAGAACGTGACCCCGCACAGGCACAGCAGGGTGATGGCCGGGATCGGATGGAACGGGTGCTCGTACCCGCGCTTGATCGAATCCAGCGGCCACTTGCGACGGAACAGGATCACGTTCAGCGGCATGAAGGTATATTCCAGCAGCCCCGACAGGATCGAGAAGGTGATCACCTGATCCAGCGGCGCACCAAGCGCAAAGATCAGCGCGATGGGAACCAGGAAGATGATGGAGCGGTAGGGCGTCCGATAGACCGGATGCACGGCGCTGAACCATGACGGCAGGTAGTGGTCGCGGCCCATCGCGAACCATGCCCGCGAGGCGTCGTTGATGCAGCCATTTGCCGAGGCCAGCGTGGCAAACAGCGTTCCGACACCCAGCAGAACCATCAGCATGTTCGACCCCGACAGCCGTGCCGCATCGAACAGCGGAACGCCCGACTGGCCCAGATACTCCCACGGCATCAGCCCCGAACAGATATACCAGGTCAGTGTGGCCGCGATGGAAAGGGTCATGACCCCGGCAAGCGTTCCGAAGGGCAGCGACCGGCTGGGCGAGCGGACCTCTTCCGCCGCCTGGCAGGTGCCCTCGATCCCGAGATAATACCACAGCCCGAAATGCATCGCCGCCAGAACCCCGAGCCAGCCATAAGGCAGGTCGGTCATCAGCTCCGCGTGTTTCAGGGGGCTTTCGCCGAACAGCGGCGTCGTGCCCAGGAACAGGATCAGGATGGCCGTGAAGGCGATCGCGGTGATGACGAGATTGAAGGTCAGCGTCGCGAGCACCCCGCGGTAGTTGAGCCAGGCCAGGAACACGATCGCGAGAACGATGAAGGGCTTCGGATCGAGCCCGTCATGGCCGGTCATCGAGGCAATCGTCTCGAACAGGAAGCTGACGGTGATCGCATTGGCGGCCTCCAGCATCGTATAGGCGAAGACAAGGTAAAGCCCGACATTGAAGGCCATCAGCGGCCCGATGATGTGCTTGGCCTGCGTATACTGCCCGCCGGCGGCGGCCACGGTCGATGTCACCTCGCTGTCGATCATGGCGACGCAACTGTACAGGATACCCGCGAACCAGCACGCGATCAGCGCCGCATAGGCGCCGCCCTTCCCCACCGAAAAGTTCCAGCCCATATATTCGCCGACGAGCACGATACCGACGCCGAGCGCCCAGATATGCGCCGGCCCCAGAATCCGCAGCAGCCCCGCACCCTGCACAAACTTCTTGTCTTCACCAGTCGAGACACCTGGCGAATTGCTTATTGTATCTGACATGTGAGTAATCCTTAAAGCTTGCTATGCTCTTCGGTCATGGCCTCGATCTGCCCCTCGCGCGACGAGGTCAGGTCTTCCTCGCTGTAACGCGCGTCGGTGCGAAGCCAGTCGATAACGATATAAAGGCCCAGGATGATCGCCAGTCCCCAGGCGCCGTATTCAATCAGATTCCAGACAGCCATTATCCCTCTTCCCTATTCCTCACCGAACTTCTCGGCGATAACTTCACGATATTCCTTTTCGGAGAATTTCAGCATGATTGCATAATAGCCGATGATCGTGACAATCACCGCGATCAGCGCGAAGATGCTGAAGGAATAATCGAAGCGGGCCGTGATCAGGGGCGCGGCCGCCTCTGCGGTGTCATAACCGAGCTTTCCCCATTGCTCGACCATTGCCGCATTCTGGTTGAGGCTTTCCCATGTGGGTGACTCGATGGTCTGAACGATATGGGCACTGCCGGCCATTCCCAGGAACAGCGGAATGTAAAGCGCACCGATCGTCAGCACGAGCAATACCGCAACGTCGAGGATCTGCCCGAACTTGCTTTGTTTGGGCGGTACGTATTTCTTCATTTTTCCGCCCACCGCTTTGCTGCCTTCTGTCCGTGCTTGGAGGCATCAAGAAACTTGATGTCCAGGCCATACATGAAGTCGCGGTCTTCACGATAATGCCGCAGCATGGCGAGAATGGCAGCGGTGTTGAACACCAGCACCACGGCGCCCCCGGTCAGCAACACGATTCGTGCAGCCGCGCTCGGAGCCAGCGACCACGTCGAAATGGCAACGAAAATGATCGCGAACCACAATCCGATTACGAAAGCCCATGCCACCGCAACATCCCGGCGATGCATGGTTTGTATTCGTCTGGCCAAATCAGACATTTGTTCTCTCCCTGTTTTATTGGCACCTCGACTTTTTCACTGATCTTGATTGCCGCAAGGGATCGACGAGTGAATCTCGCATGACGCTGCCGTCCGGCATCCATGGGCAAATGGGTCTTGGTTGTTGGCGCTGCACATGACGCTTAACGTCCTGCAGCCCCATCTTCACACCCGGGAGGTATACCGGGTATTGCGCTCCATGAGACACCTATTCCCACCTCTCTGGCAAGAGAAAATTTGCGGAGAGGAAACATTAATTCCCGGGAGTCAATAAGCTTCCATAAAATCTTTTATTTTCAGGAAAGTGACCCGGGCAGTCGAATGGCGGATGCCCCGCAACGGCCCGGATCATGCCCGGCAGGATGCCTGATCACTCCGGCATCGGGATCGGGCGACTGGCCCGGCCAAAGGACTGCAAGATCCGACCCGGCATTGGTATGCCGGCAGGTGCCCGGCCCATATTCCGCCGCCCTGCACCGCTGTCCGCGCGGGATATGTCCGAACGCGGGGAGCCGCGCGCGGGTACGGTCAGGCCACCGGGCGCGCGCCCGGACCCTCAGTCGATGCCGAGCGCCGCCCGGGCCGCCGCATCCCAGCCGAGACAGAGATCTTCCCCGCGGCGGATCAGCGGGCGCTTCATCAATGTCGGATGGGCGCGCAGCAGGTCGAGCACCGGGCGCCCGCGTTCATCCGAATCAAGGGAACGCCAGGTCGTGGAGCGCCGGTTGAGCAGCGCCTCGCCGAATTGCGCGTAAGCCGCCTGCAGCAGTGGCTCGGGCAGCGGGTGCTCGCGCAGGTCGATGAGCTCCGAATCCGGAAGCTCCCGGCGGGCGCGGCGGCAGCTGTCACAGTTTTTCAGCCCGTAAAGGGTCATTTCCGGCCGGGTCATCGCGTATTTCATCCCCCACTGTCCGGCGTTCCGCCGCTTCTTCTTGCTTTTTCATCAACCCGTGCAATCCTGACCGGGCGCAGCAAAGGTCAAAGCGCCGCCCGCGGCGCCGGTGCCTTGCCGCGCGGCTTACAGCCCGGACATATCACGGCCCGGGCCCAAACTGGAAGGAGACACGGGACATGCCGACCGGCACCGTGAAATGGTTCAATACCACCAAGGGTTATGGTTTCATCGCGCCTGACGACGGCGGCAAGGATGTGTTCGTTCACATCTCGGCCGTCGAACGATCGGGCCTGACCGGGTTGCCCGACAATCAGAAGGTCGAATTCGAACTCGACAGCGGCCGTGATGGCCGGCAGCTGGCGACGAACCTGCGACTTGTCTGACTCCCGTCACAGCGGGCCCCGGACCGGCTCACAGGTGCCGGGGCCCGCGCCATCGTTTCCAGCCAGGACATGGCCGCAGCCAAAGAGGGAACCGTCCGGCCCGGGATGGTTCGCAACCTCGTGGAACGCGGGGTAAGGATCGCGCGACCATGCCCCCCAGCGGCGTCAGTCGAACAGGGCGTGGAATTCGCGCCATTCGCGCGCCGAAAGGCCGGAGCCCTCTTCGCTGACGGATTCACCCTTCAGCATGCGCCGCAGCACCGCAAGTTCCGGCGCGCTCAGTTGGGCGCCGCCCAGGCGATAATCCGAAAAGGCCCGCCAGGCGATCGGCACCCATTGCGCAACGATCTGCCCGATCACATCGGCGTAGGCGCGGATTTCATACTGCGCATGAGCATCGGCCCGCAGGCGCAGGAAATGAAACAGATTGTGCAGATCCGTCTTCCAGTACCACTGGGTATAGATATTGGCCGGAAGGTTCATCCGCGCCAGCTCGCGCGCAAGCCCCTGCTGGCCCTCGTCCGAAATCATCGTGAGGTAATTGTCATAGGCGCGCGCACTGTCGGCCTTGAGGATCTCGAGCACCCGCGCGGCGGTTTCGCCTTCGAGCGTCGTGCCGCGCCCCTGCCGGTTGATGTCCGACTGCGCGGCCAGATGTTCGGGGGCGGGAATGTAGAATTCGCGGTCCAGAATCGAATAGCGCGCGGAATATTCGTTCACATTGGCGGTGCGGTGGCGGATCCACTGGCGCGCGACGAAGATCGGCAGTTTGACATGGAGCTTGATCTCGCACATCTCGAAAGGGGTCGAGTGCCAGTGCCGCATCAGGTAGCGGATCAGCCCCTCATCATTGCTGACCGACTTGGTTCCCCTGCCGTAGGAAACGCGCGCGGCCTGACAGATGGCGCTGTCGTCGCCCATATAGTCGATCACCCGCACGAAACCGTGGTCGAGCACCGGGTGGGCCGTGTAAAGCGCGGCCTCGAGCCCCGGCGCCACGCAGCGCAGGGTTTCGCGCGGTTTTGCGCGCGCTTCGTCGATCTCGGACTGCTGGTCGGGCGAAAGCGGCATGGCAGGGACTCCAGATCATTCCGACCCTATCCTATTGCCGAAGCGCGCCCCGGCTGCAAGCCGGCGCTGGCCATTGCCCGCCGGAACGCTAGTCTCAGGCACCGAGCCGCACACGAAATCCAACAGGAGAATGTCGATGTCCCTGCGCTATCTGCACACCATGGTCCGGGTCAAGGATCTGGAAAAGACCATGCGTTTCTTCGAACTGCTCGGCCTGCGCGAAATCAACCGGATGGACAACGAACAGGGGCGCTTTTCGCTCATCTTCATGGCGGCACCGGGGCAGGAGGACTGCGCGGTCGAACTCACCCACAACTGGGACGGCGACGAGGGCCTGCCGAGCGACAGCCGCCATTTCGGGCACCTGGCCTATGAGGTGGATGATATATATGCGCTTTGTCAGCATCTTATGGACAACGGCGTGACCATCAACCGCCCGCCCCGCGACGGACACATGGCCTTTGTGCGCAGCCCGGACAACATCTCGGTCGAGCTTCTGCAGAAGGGAAAGCCGCTCTCCCCGCAAGAGCCCTGGGCCAGCATGGAAAATACCGGCCACTGGTAAGGTGGCGCCGAAAGCCCGGAGCGCGACGCCGGACAGCACGATATCGACCAACCCAACGGGCCCTATGATGCCGTCGCCGGAAAGAACCTTCCAACCGCCAAAGCGGCATCGGACCCGCCAGCAAGGGCCGGAGCCGCCCGGAAAGGTCCGCGTCTCCGGCCGGGGCGGACGCGGGCGGCGCAGGGCGCTGCCCTGCCCGATTACCCTGCCCGAGCCGCGCCCTTGCGGTCGGCCGGCGTGGTCAGCGCCGTCCCGGATCCGGCGGGGCGCGCTGCCGGCCCGGTGCTGCCCCCGGCCATTCGTTCGTCGCTGCGCGCAGCGCCGCGATCCGCGTCTCCTGACCGAGAACCGGCGGGTTGCCACGCTCCAGAGCCGCAAGCGCCATGTTCATCCAGGCCGCGGCGGCGGCCGCTCCCGCCGGGGTGCCGAGGCCCATGCGCAGGTGATGAGACGGCACCTCGCCATAGCCCGCCTGCCCGGCGCCGACCATAATCAGCGCGGCCGCGAGCGCCATCCGCGAATCACCCCGCTCATAGCCCAAGCCGAGGCAGCTCCGGCCGATCGCATGCACCTGGTCGAACGGGCGGGCGGAGCCGTGCAGCGACGCGGCCAGATCTGCAATCACGCTATCCGGCGCTTGCCCGGCAAGGGTTTCGATCTGCGGCATAAGCGCCCGGGTCAGGTCATCGCAGCGCCGGGCGATGTCCCGTTCGGACAGCGCGGGCAGCCCTATCCTGACCTCGCGCGCCTCGCGGATCGCCTGCGCCTGCATCAGGCAGTACTGCTTTTCCAGAAGCTGAACGGAAGCGGAGGCCACCTCCTCCGCCCCGCGCGACGCGGCGCCGTTGTGCAACGTTTGCCGGCACCTTGCCTGGTGCGACAGCACGGCCGGCGCCGCATGCGAAAGCGGCAGGTCATGCCACGCCGCCGCGCCGCCCCTCGCGGGTGCCGGCATGGCATCGCCGCGCGGCATTGTTTCGGCAACATTCGCCGAGGATGCCGCCCGCGTCCGCCCGGGCGTGCGCGGCACCGGCTGGCGGATCGCCGGTTCCTCCTCGGCCCGGAGCCCGGCCGGGGCGCCGGACCAGAGCGCGAGAGCCGCAAGAAGCGGCACAAACAGCAACGCGCGCAGGCGCGGGCATGGCCGTTCCCGCGGACGCGCGCGGCCCGCTGGCCGGCTCATTCCCGCACCTGCAGGGTGTCGGTCCCGCCCGTGCCGCCGCCGGTCCCGGTTATCGGCCCGTGCAGGAAATACCGCCCCCGCCCGGCGCGCTTTGCCCGGTAAAGCGCATGATCGGCCATCCCGAGCAACCGCGCGGGCAGCCATGGTTCGGCTGCCGCGGCCCGGGCGATGCCGATGCTCGCCGAAATCCGAATCTCGCCGCCGGCCAGCGGAATCGGCCGCTCCAATGCACTGATCAGGCGGCGCGCTATGGCGGCGAGCCGCGAAGGTGCTGTGATCTCCTTGAATACAAGGACGAATTCATCGCCGCCCAGGCGCGCGACCATGTCGTCGCCGCGAATCGCATTGGCCATGATCTGCGCCGTCTGCCGCAGCACTTCATCCCCCGCCGCATGGCCCATGGTGTCGTTCACGGTCTTGAAACGATCAAGGTCGAGCTGCATCACCGAGACCCCCTCACCCGCCGCGCCCATCCGGGCAAGCGCCAGATCGAGCGCCCGGCGGTTCGCAAGTCCGGTGAGCGGATCGGACAGCGCACGTTCCTCGGCCTCGGCGCGGGCATCCTCCAGCCGCAGGGCAAGACGCTTTGCCGCCCCCATTGCCGCGGATTTCGCCTCGAGCAGATAGAGCATCTCGACCGTCGGGTCGGTCGGGGCGAAATCGGAACCGCCAAGCCCGTGAACCCGCACCGCGTCGCGCACCGAAATGCCGAAGCCGAGATTGACGACCGCACCATCCGCAACCGGCATGGCGATGCCCCGAAGGGTCGTGTCCGGGTGGTCGCGCAGCTCGAGCTGCAGCCGCATGGGCGCGCGCAGGAGGGCATGGTGATCGACCCCGCGCGGGCGTGTCACGGCAAAGACATCGAGGAACCGCTGCCCGACCAGGCCGCCGCCGCCGAGCCGCAGGAGCGCCGGGCCCGCATGGCGAAAGCGTCCCTCCCCGTCCAGCAGGGCGTGCATGGGGCAGAGCAGGTCCAGCGCCCCCCGGGGAAGCGAGATCTCCCCTGTCATGGGCCCGCCGCCCCGAGGCGGAATTCGCGGCCGCGGGAAAAGGACGGCTCCACCAGGGTGATGACGATCAGCCCGCCCCCGCGCGCGGTCGCCTCGCGGCGCTCAAGCAGCACGAGCGCGCCGTAGTCGTCCGCCATGGCCCGCACCACTCCGGCAAGAACGTCCGGGAATCCGGGCAGGCCCTCGCCGCAGAGAAGGGTAAAGCGATTGCCGGCCTCCTCGCGCAGTTCGAGCGGCGGCAGGTCCAGGTCATCCACCGCCAGCCGCGCACGCCCCGGAAGTTCGTCAAGCGAATGCAGGAAATCCACATAGCTCTCGCCGCCGAAGCGCAACAGGCGGCGCAGTGCCTCGGTCTCGGGGTGGGAGACGAGATAGGTGCCGACATCCTCCAGCAGCCCGGCACGGGACCGCCCGAGTTCGTCTCCGACCGTTGCAAGCAATGCCTCGAACAGGTCAGGCGGATAGGGCAGCATCGCCTCGAACCCGTTCGTTCCGGTTCCGAGCCGGGACATGACGGTTTTCCACCGCGCCCACCCGTAGGTGCTGGTGAAAAAGGACTGTATCGCCGTGAAAATCAGCCCGTGCATCGCGGCCCCGAAATTGCAGTTCCGGGTCAGACTGCGGGCGCCGCGTTAAGAAAGCCCCAACGCCCGGGCACGAGGGCACCGGCATCTGCGTAAAAATGTCGGGATTCGGAAGCGGCGCGGATCAGAGCGGCGCCGGCTCCTGCGCGGGGCGGTCCTTGTGTGCGGCAAGCCAGCCGGGCAGATGGCCGATGTCGGGCAGGATGGCATCGGCGTGGGTTTCAAGCTCCGGCGCTCCGGCGATCCCGGTCAGAACGCCGATGGTGCGCATTCCGGCGGCCCGGCCCGCGACCAGATCGTGAAGGCTGTCGCCGACCATGGCGATGCGCCCGGGCGGCAGCCCCGCCGCGGCGGCAAAGGCCAGCATCTGCCCCGGCGCCGGCTTGGCCCCGTGGCCGCTGTCGAAACCGGCGATGAAGTCGAATTTGTCCAGCACGCCGGCCCCGGCCAGATGCGCGCGCGCGGGGGCTTCGGCGTCGTTGGTCGCGACGCCCAGCACCAGCCCCAGTCCGCGCAGTTGGTCAAGCAGCCGGTCAAGGCGCAGAACCGGTCTCTGCGGCGCCTGCCCGGCCTCGTCATTGATGCGTTCGAGCAGGTCATGCAGGGGAATCTCCGGCAGATGCGGCGCGAGTTCCTCGGCGATTTCCGCCGGCGTGGCCGCGATCACGATGCTGTCGGGACGGAACCGGCCGGTTGGCAGATCGAAACCGATGTGATGGCCGATCTCGGTCGCGCGCGCGCGGTCCTGCCGGGTCACGCCCAGAAGGAATTTTTCGGCCCATCCCGCCCAGGTCGCGCGGAAATCGAAAAGTGTTCCATCCTTGTCGAACAGAATCGCCCCGACCGGCATCGCGCTCTTGCCTCCCTCAGGTCCAGTTGACCGCCGCCCCGCCGGGCAGCGCCGCCCGGGCCTGCATCACATGTTCGGGCGCGATCCCCTGCGCATCGCAGCAGGCAATCACCCAGCGATCATCAAGCATGACGAAATCGAGCACGGACGCAAGCACTTCGCCCTCGCCGGCGCGCCGGCGCAGATCCGCGGCATCCATCCCCGAGGAATTCAGAAAGACCCCGAGCAGGTCCTCGTCCTCCAGCAGCCAGGCAAGAACCCGCAGCGCGAAGGTTTCGGCGGCATCGGCGGAATACTGCATATGGATACAACTCGTCATAATACGGAAAGGGTTTGTTAACCTGTGTCAATAAAGACTTTGACGTAACGTTAATTCAAGCGGTGAAAGGCTGGAGATGCAGGGAACGATCCTGATTCTCGATGGTGCGGCGACCAACCGGATCATGCTCAAGGTCCAGCTTTCGTCGGCATATTATCATGTCGTGCAGTCGGACCGGCTCGAGGGGGTGCAGGCGCTGGCCCGGCGCGCCCGGCCCGATCTCATCGTCAGCGCCATGTCGCTTCCCGACGGCAATGTCACGATGCTGAAGGCCATGCTGGCCGGAGATCCGGCGCTCGCAGCCATTCCGGTCATCGCGCTCGCGGCGCAGAACGACCACGGGGCGCGGCTGCGGGCGCTTGGCGCCGGCATCGACGATGTGCTGAGCCACCCGGTTGACGACCTGCTGCTGCAGGCCCGCATCCGCAGCCTGATGCGGGCCCGGAGCAGCGCCGCCGAACTCGGCCTGCCCGAGGCGCCGGCCGGGCTCGGAGCCGGCCCGGAATTCGCCGAGGCGCAGGGCCGGTTCCTGCCGGTGGCGCGAATCGCGCTCCTGACGCAAAGCGCGACCGCCGCCGCGCTCTGGCGGGCCCGGCTCCGACCGCATCTGCCGCATCACCGGCTCGGCACCTACCCGCTGCGCGACGCCCATCGCGTCATGGCCGATCCGATTCCCGATGCGGTGATCGTCGAACTGACCGGGGCGGCGCAGGACGCCGGGCTGCGGCTGCTGGCGGATCTGCGGGCACGCGCCGCAACGCGCCAGATCGCGATCATCGCCGTGGTCGGCAACGGCGATGCGGGGCTGGCCGCCGATGCGCTGGACCGGGGCGCCCATGACGTGATGCCCGCGGGTTTCTGCGCCGAGGAACTGGCGCTGCGGCTGCGCACGCAGTTGCAGCACAAGGCAAGCACCGACCGGCTGCTCGATTCGCTGCGCGACGGGCTGCGCGCCGCGGTTCGCGACCCCATGACCGGGCTGCATAACCGCCGCTATGCCCTGCCCCGCCTTGATGAAATCGCGCGCAACGCGCGGCGCGACCAGAGCGGATTCGCGCTGATGCTGGCCGATCTCGATCACTTCAAGCAGATCAACGACCGTCACGGCCACCCGGCGGGCGATGCGGTGCTGGTCGAGACCGCACGCCGGCTGGAGCAATGCCTCGGGCCCGACGACCTGATCGCGCGCATGGGCGGAGAGGAATTCATGATCGTCCTGCCCGATGCGGATCAGGCCCGGGCCTCGACCATGGCGGCACAGCTTTGCGAGCGGATCAACGGCAGCCCGTTTCTGGTCGAGGGGATCGCGCGGCCGATCTCGCTCACCATCAGCATCGGCGCGGTGCTCTGCGGGCCGGAACGGGACCGCGCCGCCCAGGGTTCGGCCGCGGCGCTGATCGACCAGGCCGATCGTGCGCTGTATCTGGCCAAGAACGGCGGGCGCAACCGGATTTCCCTGCTCGAACCTGCCGCCTGAACCGCGCCTTCAGCCGCGGAATTCAGTCGCGGGGCGCGGTCCGGCTGCGGTCCGGGCGATGGCCGTGCCCGGTGAGGCGCTCCACCCGGTCCGCGAACTCCGCCCGCGCCGCGTCGTCCATCGCCGTCACCTGCTCGAGCCAGGCCGCCTGCATGAGGTCCTGCCAGCGCTGGCGCCGCGACGATTCATCCGCGAGCGCCGCCGCGAGCCGGTCGCGATCGAACGGGCGCGCCCGCAACGCCGCGACCACCGATGCCGCGCCGGTGTCGCCGCTCGCCGCGTCCGCGGAGCGCTGCCCCGCCGCCTTGCGGCGCAGGCTTTCGCGCAGGGTCTGGCGCTCGTCCTTGGACAGTGCGCGGTAAAGCGCCACCCCGACCGGCGGGCGGTGCATGGCCTCCATCCGCCCGGGCCGGTCATGGCGCAGCATCATGCCGGCAAAAAGCCCGACCACTGCGAGGTTGAGCGCCAGCGAAACCCCGAGCATGACCCGCATCCAGCGGGGTGCGCGGCGACGCTCGGGGCGGGGCTCCGGGCGGGGCTGCGAAGGGGATTCGGGCGGGGTCATGGCTGATCCTCCAGCATCGCCAGCGCAAGGTCGTCACCGGCAAAGAGAACAAGGGCCTCCTGTGCGGACTCGCCAAGCAGCCAAACCGGGTCCGGCAGGCCGGATGGCGGCGCGAGCCCGATCCAGAGCCCGGCCACCGACGCCGCCGCAAGCCCGCCAAGCGCCGGCCAGCCACCGAGCGCGCCGTGCAGCCGCGACCACAGACCCTCACGGCGCTCCGGCTGCCGGCGCGGGCGCCCGATGACAGCGACCGGCGACCGCCGGCCGGCCTGCACCCGCGCCGCATCGCGCAGAATTCGCGATTCGAGCGCCTCGGGCAGGTCCGCCGGGGCCTGTCGCGCCGCCCGCAGCAGCGCGTCGAGCTCGGTCATCTCGCGATCCATGTCAGCCATGATCCTTGTACCCCAATGCGGCGCGCCGCCCGGCCAGCGACCGGGCAAGGGCGCGTTTTCCTCTTGCGGTCAGACTTTCGACCGCGGCCACCCCGATCTCCATGATCTCGGCGATTTCGGGGTTGGACAGTTCCTCCAGATGGCGCAGCACCACCGCCTGGCGCTGCCGTTCGGGCAGGGTCATGAGCGCCGCCTGAAGCGCATCCTCCCGCGCCGCCTGCTGCAACCGCTGCGCCATGTCCGGCGCCGGATCCGCCGGTTCGGGAATCTCGTCGAGCGCGGCATTTCCGCCGCGGCGCCGGCGCAGAAGGTCGCGGCACAGGTTCATCGTCACGTGATAGACCCAGGTCGAGACCTGCGCCTGCCCATGTTCCCAGTCGGGGGCGATGCGCCAGAGACGCAGCATCGCCTCCTGGGTGACGTCCTCGGCCTCGGCCGCATCGCCCAGCACCCGGCGCGCCACCGCATGGGCCCGCGGCGCAAGACGCGCCACGAGCTCCTGCGCCGCGCGGCCGTCGCCCTGCGCATAGCGCGCCAGAAGGGCGGCATCGCTTTGTGCGACGGCCTCGGCCATCAACGGCCGGCCACGGGAAAAGGACACGGGCCCGGCACAATTCAGTTCTGATCGGCCTGCCCGTCTTCGGTGGGTTGATCCGAACCGTTGTCTGCCTCCGCGCCGCTGTCAGCCGCGCCGTCAGTCGCCTTGGCGCCGGCATCCTTCTGCCGGTCCGACTTCCAGTGCTTGTGCATCTTGCCACCGTCCTTGCGGTCACTGCCGCGCTTGTCCATCCGCTCGCGCATCTTTTCACGCGCCTGGTTGAACTCCTCTTCGGTGATCACGCCGTCGCCGTCCTGGTCGAGCCATTTGAACATGCGCTCGCCGCCATCGCGGGGACCGGGCATTTCCTCGGCGCCGAGGAAACCGTCACCGTCCTTATCGAACCGCTCGACCATGGCTTCGGCGCGCTCGCGGGCACGTTTCACGGCCTCGGCCTCGATCTCCTCGACCGAAAGCTTGCCATCGCCGTCGCTGTCCATGCTCTCGAACATGGCGTTGCGGCGCTGCTGGAACTCCTCGAGCGTGACCGTTCCATCGCCATCCGCATCAAGCGATTCGAAGCTCATCCACGACTGGCCGGAGGGTTTGTCCGCCTCCGCGTCCTGTGCCGCAAGGCTCCCCGCGCCGAGCGCGGTCGCCGCAACGAGCAGGCTGCCGAGAATTGTCTTGCGCGTCATGTCGTCTACTCCTGATAATTGCTGTATAAGAGCTGTCTACCTGCCGGACGCACCGTTTTCCGGGCCGTCCACGAACATCAACGCAGCAGCGCGGGGATTCCGTCGCTCATTGTCGCATTTTTCTGCCGCTTTCGCGACATCACGCCGCAAGGATTGAGAAACCCCTTTAATCGCCCCACATTTGTCGTCATCCTGCGCCGAGAGGAAAGGCGAATATGAAAGACACCCTGCATCCTGCCACCGCGACAGCGGTCGTCCCTCCTGATCCTGCGACACCGCCCGGCCATACGAGGCCGATCCGGAACATGCCGCCCCGCGACGGGGCCGAGCGCGCGGTCTGGGGTGCGATCCGCAACGGCTGGCGCCGCCGTTGTCCGCATTGCGGGAACGGGCCGCTGCTGTGCGGCTACCTGCGCGTCAACGACAACTGCACCGTCTGCCGCGAGGAACTGCACCACCACCGCGCCGATGACGGGCCGGCATACCTCACGATCCTGATCGTCGGGCATCTGCTGATGCCGGCGATGTTCGTCAGCTATGTCGTCTGGCGTCCCGATCCGCTGGCGCTGTTTTCCGCCTTTGCGGTCTCGGCCACGGGATTGTCGCTTTACCTGCTGCCCCGTCTGAAGGGGGCCATGGTCGGGTTCCAGTGGGCCCGTCACATGCACGGATTCGGCCGCAAGCGCTGAGCCGGCGATGCCGGAACCGGCCGGCGACAAAAACCATGACCATCGACAAGACAGTGCTGCGCGATGCGGCGACCGTGATCATCCTGCGCAACCGCGCCGGGAACCCCTCGATCCTCATGGGCCAGCGCGGGGCGGCTGCGGCCTTCATGCCGCGCAAGTTCGTGTTCCCGGGCGGGGCCGTGGACGGGACCGATGCCCTGGTGCCGCTGGCCGCGCCGATGGGGGCGCTCTGCCGCGCCCGGCTTGCCGAGGGCTGCCCGCCGATGCTCGACCATGCGCTGGCCGCGGCGGCGATCCGCGAACTCTGGGAAGAGACCGGCTTCGTGCTCGGGCGGCGCGGCGACTGGCCGGGCACCCCGCCGCAGGACTGGCGCGGATTCGCCGCGACCGGCCATGTGCCCTCGGCCGAGGCGCTGCAATTCGTGTTCCGCGCGATCACCCCGCCCGGGCGGCCCCGCCGCTTCGACGCGCGTTTCTTTCTGGCCGAGGCCGAGCGGATCACCGGCGACCCCGACGATTTCAGCCGCGCGGGCGACGAGCTGTCGCATCTGCAATGGGTGCCGCTCGCTGATGCGCGCGATTTCGACCTGCCCTTCATCACCGAGGTGGTGCTGGCGGAAATCGCCGCGCGCCTCCATGATCCCGGCCCGCCGGCCGACGTGCCTTTCTACCGCCACGACGATGAGGAAAGCCACTTCCTGCGCCTTCATGGCTATCCCAAGCCGGCGGGGCGGTAGAAAGCCGCAGCCGCTAGGGGCGCTGCCCGACCGCGCGGCCGGCGCCTTCGGGGCGGGAAAGGCCGCCTTGCGCCGCAGCGATCCGCGCCAGCGCCTCGGCCACCTGCGGACCGGGATCGCTCGGGCGGCGGGTTTCGAGGTTCACATGCAGCAGGAAATGCTCGCCCGTGGCGACCTCGCGCTCGCCGGCCCGCATGGTGTGGAACAGGTGCATCTTGCGCCCCTCGCCCGCCAGAAGCCGGGTATGGATGGTGATCACATCGCCCGCATGGGCCTCGTCCAGGTGGCGCAGATGGCTTTCGACGGTGAAATAACTGCCGCCGGCGGCGATATATTCCGCATCGCAGCCGATCAGTTCCATGAAGCGGTCGGTGGCGCTGGCGAAAGCCTCCAGATAGCGGCTCTCGTTCATGTGCCCGTTGTAGTCGAGCCAGTCGAGCGGGACCGTCTGCGACAGGGTAAGAACGGGGCCGTCCTCCGCGATCCCATCCGCCGGTGCCGCCTCGCCCGCGCCGCCTGCATCGCGCAGGCGCAGGTCATGGGCCTTGAGCAACGCGCCCGCGCCCCAGTCCTGCTGCTTGAGCGCGCGCATCATGGCCACGAGATTGGCGTCGCGGATCCGCTCGAGCTCGCGGATGGTCCAGGCGCCGGACTGCGCGTCGGACTGCCCGGCGATCAGATCGACCAGGTCGTCATCATATTCGGGCACATCGGTCAGCTTGCACCAGGGCAGCGCCAGCGTGGGGCCGAACTGGGCCAGGAAATGCTTCATCCCCGCCTCGCCGCCGGCGATGCGATAGGTCTCGAACAGGCCCATCTGCGCCCAGCGCAGCCCGAAACCGTAGCGAATCGCGTTGTCGATCTCCTCGGTGGTGGCGATGCCGTCCTTGACCAGCCAGAGCGCCTCGCGCCAGACCACCTCGAGCAGGCGGTCGGCAATATGGGCCTCGATCTCGCGCCGGATATGCAGGGGGTACATACCGATCCCGCGCATGATCTCGCTTGCGCGCGCGATAAGGGCCGCGTCATCCGCGGGCCCGCCGACCAGTTCGACCAGCGGCAGCAGATAGACCGGGTTGAACGGATGGGCGACGATGATCTGCCCCTCGCGCACCGCCCCCTGCCGCAATTCGCTCGGCCTGAAGCCCGAGGTCGATGACCCGATCACCGCCGCCGGGTCGCAGGCCGCCTGGACGGTCGCAAAGACCTGGTGCTTGATGTCGAGCCGCTCGGGCACGCTTTCCTGAATCCAGGCGGCACCCGCCACGGTTTCCTCGATCGTGTCGTGATAGCTGAGCGTGCCCTCCGCGGGCATCGGCACATCCGCAAGCCCCGGCAGCGAGCGGCGGGCATTGTCGAGCACCTCGCCGATCTTGCGCTGCGCCTCGGGGTCCGGGTCGAACACCCGCACGTCCCAGCCGTGCAGCAGGAACCGCGCGGCCCAGCCGCCCCCGATCACGCCGCCGCCGATGATGGCTGCAATCATTGTCCGTCCTCCTGAAATGTCATTCCAACCAGACCAGATGCGCGAGGTCATAGCCATACCATTCGAGTATCTCGCGCGCGGCCTGCATCCTGTCCGCCGCACCATTGCCACGCTCGATGATCATGCCGAAAGCGCCCGAGGGCGTGCCGAGAACCGCGGTGCGGTCATCCGCATCGCCCCAGAGCACCCAGATGTCCTGTTCGGTCCCCGCGCCCGCGGGGCGCAGCCGCCCGGGCCCGACCACCGCAAGCGGCACGGTGCGCAGCCCGTCGCGCATGACAAGGCCGCCGTCCCCCTGCTCAAATCGCAGGGTGCGGCGCAGGGCGCGGGTGTTGTCGGGCGCGAATTCCGCAACCACCCGGTAGGTGCCGGCAAAGCGCGCGGCGTCGAACCGGCTGGTCGCGCCGATCGGTGCGCCCGTGTCGCGATAGCCGCGCGACGCGAACGGCGCCGAGCAGCCCGCAAGAGCGACCAGCGCCAGCAGCAGAAGCCGCCTCACCGCGGTGTCGGTGCCCGTTTGGTGAGCCCGAGGCGCTCGCGCACCTCATCGGGCCCGATCACCCGCGCGCCCATGTTCTCGATGATGGTCACGGCGCGTTCCACCAGTTGCCAGTTTTCGGCCAGAACCCCCTTGTCGAGCCAGAGATTGTCCTCGAGCCCGACGCGCACATTGCCCCCGGCCAGAACCGCGGCGGCGACATAGGCCATCTGGTTGCGGCCCAAGGAAAACGCCGAGAAATTCCACCCTTGCGGGATGTTGTTCACCATCGCCATGAAGGTGTTGAGGTCGTTCGGCGCGCCCCACGGCACCCCCATGCAGAGCTGCACCAGCGCCGGCGCCTCGAGCACGCCATCCTCGACCAGCTGGCGCGCATACCAGAGATGCCCGGTGTCGAAGGCCTCGATCTCCGGCTTGACGCCGAGTTCGGTCATCATGCGCCCCATGGCCTGCAGCATGCCGGGCGTGTTGGTCATGACGTAATCGGCCTCGGCAAAGTTCATCGTGCCGCAGTCGAGCGTGCAAATCTCGGGCAGGCATTGCGCCACATGCTCCATGCGCGCGGTGGCGCCGATCATGTCGGTGCCCTCCTCGTTCAGCGGCAGCGGATGTTCCGGCCCGCCGAAGACCATGTCGCCGCCCATCCCGGCGGTCAGGTTCAGCACCACGTCGGTGTCGGACTCCCGGATGCGTTCGGTCACTTCGCGGTAAAGCGCGGGATCGCGGCTCGGGGCGCCGGTCTCGGGGTCGCGCACATGGCAGTGCACCACCGCCGCGCCCGCCTTGGCCGCCGCGATGGCGCTTTGTGCGATCTGTTCGGGACTGCGCGGCACATGGGGGCTGCGGTCCTGCGTTCCCCCCGATCCGGTCACCGCGCAGGTGATGAAGACCTCCCGGTTCATGTTCAGCGGCATCTCTCACCTCGTTCCTTGCAACTTCGGCGACAGCATGGCGCGGCAAGGCGCGGAACGCCATAGATCCGCGCGAAAATTTCCGTGCAAGGGCAGCGCACCGGCCAGCCCCCTGACGGCAGGGCGGAAGGGGGTGACGCCCTGCCGCGCCTGCGCTAAGAGGCAGGCAGCGGCAATCACGGAAAGGGCCTCGCGCATGGCACGGATACTGATCACTTCGGCTCTTCCCTATATCAATGGAATCAAGCACCTCGGGAACCTTGTCGGCAGCCAGCTTCCGGCCGACCTTTATGCCCGCTACATGCGCGGCCGCGGCCATGAGGTGCTGTTCCTCTGCGCCACCGACGAACACGGCACACCGGCAGAGCTTGCCGCGGCCAAGGCGGGAGAGCCGGTCGCCGACTACTGCCGGCGCATGCACGGGGTGCAGGAGGACATCGCGCGCCGCTTCGGGCTGTCCTTCGACCATTTCGGCCGCTCCTCGAGCCCGCAGAACCACCGGCTGACGCAGCATTTCGCGGGCCGGCTCGCCGATAACGGCTATATCCGCGAAGTGAGCGAACGGCAGGTCTATTCCCGCGCCGACGGGCGGTTCCTGCCCGACCGCTATATCGTCGGCACCTGCCCGAACTGCGGCTATGAAAACGCGCGCGGCGACCAGTGCGAAAACTGCACGAAGCAGCTTGATCCGGTGGACCTGATCGACCCGCGCAGCGCGATTTCCGGCAGCACCGACCTCGAGGTGCGCGAGACCAAGCACCTTTACCTGCGCCAGTCGGCCCTGCGGGACGAGCTCGACCGCTGGATCGATTCCAAGACCGACTGGCCGCTGCTGACCACTTCGATCGCGAAGAAATGGCTCCATGACGGCGACGGGCTGCAGGATCGGGGCATCACCCGCGACCTCGACTGGGGCATTCCGGTGAAACGCGGCGACAGGGACTGGCCGGGGATGGAGGGCAAGGTCTTCTATGTCTGGTTCGATGCGCCGATCGAATATATCGGCTGCGCCGCCGAATGGGCCGAGGCGACCGGGAACGACTGGGAACGCTGGTGGCGCACCGACAGGGGCGCCGATGACGTGCGCTATGTCCAGTTCATGGGCAAGGACAACGTGCCCTTTCACACGCTGTCCTTCCCGGCGACGCTGATCGGCTCGGGCGAGCCGTGGAAGCTGGTGGATCACCTCAAATCCTTCAACTACCTGAATTTCGACGGCGGCCAGTTCTCGACCAGCCAGGGGCGCGGCGTGTTCCAGGATCAGGCGCTCGAGATCCTGCCGGCCGACTACTGGCGCTGGTGGCTGCTGAGCCATGCGCCGGAAGGGAGCGATTCCGAATTCACCTGGGAAAACTTCCAGGTCTCCGCAAACAAGGATCTGGCCGATGTACTCGGCAATTTCGTCAGCCGCGTGACCAAGTTCTGCCGCTCGCGCTTTGGCGAGACGATCCCCGAAGGCGGGGCATGGGGCGAGGCCGAACAGGCGCTGGCCGAAAGCCTCACCACCCGGATCCGCGCCTATGAGCGGCAGATGGAGGCGATGGAAGTGCGCAAATCCGCGGCGGAGCTGCGGGCGATCTGGGTTGCGGGCAACGAATATCTGCAATCCGCCGCCCCCTGGGCCGTATTCAAGGAAGATCCCGCCCGCGCCGCGATGCAGGTGCGCCTTGGCCTGAACCTCATGCGGCTTTACGCCGTGCTCTCGGCCCCGTTCATTCCCGATGCGGCCGAGCGGATCCTCGCGGCGCTCGGATGCGACGACAGGGGCTGGCCCGACGATGTGGCGGGCGCGCTCGACACCCTGGCGCCGGGACATGCCTTCACCGTGCCCGAGCCGCTTTTCGCCAAGATCACCGACGAGCAGCGCGAAGACTGGCAGGCCCGGTTTTCCGGGCGCCGCGACTAGCGCGATTGATTTCGCGCCCGCGCTGCCCATCTGACAGCGGACCCTGCCAGATCCGCTATCGAAAGGCCCGCGATGCCCACCCTGCCCGATCCCGACCTCGAGCCGCAGCTTTACACCGGCGTGAACGGACGGCGGCTGATCGCCTGGCTGATCGACCTTGCGATCATCCTCGTGCTTTCGGCGCTTGCCGTAGTGATGACATTGTTCATCGGCGCCTTCTTCTGGCCGGTGCTGTGGATGATCGTGAGCTTCTGCTACCGTTCCCTGACCATCGCGGGGGGCTCGGCCACCTGGGGGATGCGGTTCACCGGGATCGAATTGCGCAATGCCGATGACGGCCCCCTGAGCCCGGGGCAGGCGGTGGCGCATACGCTCGGCTACATGATCTCGATCGCGCTGCCGGTGCTGCAGGTGATCTCGGTCGTGCTGATGCTGGGCAGCGCCCGCAAGCAGGGGCTGACGGACCGGATCCTCGGCACCACGGCACTGAACCGGCGCCGCGATCCCGGGCTTTAGGCGGGCCGGAGCCGGCCGGTCACGGCACGGGCGGTCGCCCGAAGGGTCGCGAATCCGGTTGGCCCGTCCGTCAACGATTGTTAAGATCGCCCGGATCCGCCGGGATCGTTTCGGGGACCACGAGATGCGTCATACACTTCCGATCGCGCCACAATTCTATGTGACGGCGCCCCAGCCCTGCCCCTATCTGGAGGGCCGGATGGAGCGCAAGCTGTTCACCGCGCTTCAGGGCGAGGATGCGGCGCAACTGAACGACTGCCTGTCGCAGCAGGGGTTCCGACGCTCCCAGAACGTGCTGTACCGCCCCGCCTGCGCCGATTGCGCGGCCTGCATGTCGGCGCGGATCAACGTCGCGGCCTTCCGCGCGGACAAGAGCCAGCGCCGCACCTCGCGGCGCAATGCCGCACTGACACGGCGGGTGAAATCCTCCTGGGCGACCGACGAGCAATACGCGCTTTTCGGCGATTACCTGAAGGCGCGCCATGCGGATGGCGGCATGGCGGATATGGACGTGTTCGAATTCGCGGCCATGGTCGAGGAAACCCCGATCCGCAGCCGCCTGATCGAATATTGCGACCCCGGTGAGCGCGACGAACTGGTCGGGGTCTGCCTGACCGACATTCTCGAGGACGGGCTCAGCATGGTCTATTCCTTCTATGCCCCGGACCGGCCGAATGCCTCGCTCGGCACCTACATGATCCTTGATCATGTGGAGATCGCGCGCGAGGCGGGGCTGCCCTATGTCTATCTCGGCTACTGGGTGCCGGGCAGTCCGAAGATGGGATACAAGGCCCGCTTTTCGGGGCTCGAGGTCTATCGCAACGGCACCTGGGCGGCGCTTGGCGACAGCGGGCAATGCGGCGCCGACACGCAATCACCCCCGGCGACGCCGATCGCCGAACAGGTCGCCTGTATCCAGCGTCCCGCACGGCACAAGGACGCCTGAACGCCGCCCCCGATCCCGGTGCGGCGGACCGCCGGCGCGGGACGGGGCATCATCCGCGACCGCAGGTCACAAACCGGCGATTGACGGTTGACCCTTGTTGCCCGGGCTCATAATCTTCGGCCAGCATCACGGAGTCCCCTAGTCATGATCACCTCGGTGGTAGTAGTAGCAGGAAGCAGGTGCATGGGCCGGTAACGGATTGCCATATTCAGACCCCATGCGCCTCCGAAATCCTCGGGGGCTTTTTTATGCGTATACGGCGATGTCTCGGATGGAGCTAGCAGATGACACGTGAGATGACCGGAGCAAAAATGGTGGTCCAGGCGCTGAAGGAACAGGGCGTGGACACGATATTCGGCTATCCGGGCGGCGCCGTATTGCCGATCTATGACGAGATCTTCCTTCAGAACGACATCCGCCATGTGCTCGTGCGCCACGAACAGGGGGCCGTGCATGCGGCCGAAGGCTATGCCCGTGCAAGCGGCAAGCCCGGCGTCGTGCTGGTCACCTCGGGCCCCGGGGCGACCAACGCAGTGACCGGGCTCACCAACGCGCTGCTCGACAGCACGCCGATCGTCGTGCTGACCGGGCAGGTGCCGACCTTCATGATCGGCTCGGACGCGTTTCAGGAGGCCGATACCATCGGCATCACCCGCGCCTGCACCAAGCACAACTGGCTGGTGAAGGATACCGCCCGCCTGCCCCAGATCATCCACGAGGCGTTCCACGTCGCCACCACGGGGCGGCCGGGGCCGGTGCTGATCGACATCCCGAAGGATGTGCAGTTCGCGACCGACGTCTATACGCCGCGCCAGTCGGTCAGCAGCCATTATGCGCCCCAGACCAGCGCCGACCCGGATATCATCGCCGAACTTGCCGCAGCGATGGAGACGGCGAAACGCCCGGTGTTCTATACCGGCGGCGGCGTGATCAACTCGGGCCCCGAAGCCTGCCGGCTGCTGCGCGAACTGGTGGACGCGACCGGCTTTCCCGTCACCTCGACCCTGATGGGGCTTGGCGCCTATCCGGCCAGCGGCAGCAACTGGCTCGGCATGCTCGGCATGCACGGGCTTTACGAGGCCAACCTCGCCATGCACGGCTGCGACCTGATGATCAACATCGGCGCGCGGTTCGATGACCGGATCACGGGGCGGCTCGACGCGTTCAGTCCGAAATCGGTCAAGGCGCATATCGACATCGACCCGAGCTCGATCAACAAGGTGATCAAGACCGACATTCCGATCGTCGGCGATGTGGCCAGCGTGCTGAAGGATCTGCTGCGGATCTGGACCGCGCGCGGCGCCCGCACCGATGCGCCCGCCGTCGCCGCCTGGCACGAACAGATCAACGAGTGGCGCAAGGTCGATTGCCTGTCCTTCACCCCGAGCGAAAAGACCATCAAGCCGCAGTATGCGCTGCAGCGGCTCGAGGCGCTGACCAAGGGGCGCGAACGCTACATCTGCACCGATGTGGGCCAGCACCAGATGTGGGCCGCGCAGTATCTGCATTTCGACGAGCCCAACCACTGGATGACCAGCGGCGGGCTCGGCACCATGGGATACGGGCTGCCGGCGTCGGTCGGGGTGCAGATGGCCCATTCCGATGCGCTGGTGATCAATGTCGCGGGCGAGGCATCCTGGCTCATGAACATGCAGGAGATGGGCACCGCGGTGCAGTATCGCCTGCCGGTCAAGCAGTTCATCCTCAACAACGAACGCCTCGGCATGGTGCGCCAGTGGCAGGAATTGCTGCATGGCGGGCGCTATTCGCAAAGCTGGTCCGAGGCGCTGCCCGATTTCGTCAAGCTGGCCGAGGCGTTCGGAGCCAAGGGCATCCATTGCTCGGATCCGGCCGATCTCGACGATGCGATCATGGAGATGATAAACTACGACGGGCCGGTGGTCTTCGACTGCCTGGTCGAACGTCATGAAAACTGCTTCCCCATGATCCCGAGCGGCAAGGCGCATAACGAAATGCTGCTTGGCGAGGCAAAGACCGAAGGCGCGATCGGCGCCGATGGCGCGGTTCTGGTCTAGGCAAGGCCCGCAAGACGCCCGCCCGCACGACGACGACCCATAGGAAAGGCACGACATGTCAGCCCTGCATATCAAGAAAGGTGCCTCGCGGCACTCTGCCTACAACCTGCGCCCGACGTTTTCGGACGTGGACGAGCGTCACACGCTGGCGGTGCTGGTCGAGAACGAGCCCGGCGTGCTGGCACGGGTGATCGGGCTGTTCTCGGGACGGGGCTACAACATCGAAAGCCTGACCGTGGCCGAGGTCGATCACACCGGCCACCTGTCGCGCATCACCATCGTCACCACCGGAACCCCGCAGGTGATCGAACACATCAAGGCGCAACTCGGGCGGATCATTCCCGTGCACGAGGTGCATGACCTGACGGTCGAGGGCAACGCAGTCGAGCGCGAGCTTGCCATCATCAAGGTGGTGGGCGAGGGCAAGGAACGGGTCGAGGCGCTGCGCCTTGCGGATATCTTCCGCGCCAATGTGGTGGACACCACGCTCGGGAGCTTCATCTTCGAGATCACGGGCACGCCGGAAAAGATCGACGCCTTCGCCGATCTCATGCGCCCGCTCGGGCTGACCGAAATCGCGCGCACCGGGATCGCCGCGCTGCTACGCGGGCAGTAAGGCGCGCACCGCAAAACCCGCGGCCGACCCCGGGAAGGTCCGCACCGGCGCGGCCTGCGCCCTCCGCATCCCGGCCGCCGGGGGCGTTACAGTCGGGGTGCTGTCACATGCCGGTCGGACAGGTCTCCACCCGGGAGCAGAACGGCAGGATCTCGGCCGAGGCGCGCGGGGCCATGCCCGGTTGCGGCCCCATTCCGATCAGGGAAAGCAACTGCTGCGCCAGATCGGAAAAGGCCCCCGACACCATCAGGCGGGGATTACGGGCCCAGCGCAGGCTTTGTTCGATCGCCAGATCGAATTCCACCAGATCGCCCGGTCCGAAACGGAACTGCTCTCCGCCATCGCCATCGCCGTCGCGGCAGAACGCCAGGTCGCCGTGATCCGAACACCAGATCACCGCCTTGCCCCTTTCACGGTCACGCCACAGAACCACACCATCCATTTCCGCACCATTTCGTTGTTTTCACCGGTTCTCGGCTTTCGGACCAGCTCTGTCATGGATTATTCCGGTTCGATGGATTGTATCTTGTGCCGAATCCGCTAAAATTTATCACGATTTCGTGTCAGCCTGTCACGGAATCGTGTCGCTGCCGGGGGTGGGAGTCGTTCGGAGCGGGCCGGTGTGGTTGAATCTTGCCGCCTCTGACGCGGCGGGTAAGGGCTCGTGTATGGTTAAGACCGCTCAGTCGCCGGTGCAGTTGCGATCTGTTTTCGGCAACAATCTTCGGACACTGATCCGCGCGCGCGGATCCATATCGGAACAGGCGCGCGAACTCGGCCTGAATCGCACCCAGATAAACCGCTTCCTGAACGGCGAGAGCTTTCCGCGCCCCGATGTGCTGCACCGGATCTGCACCACCTTCGGAGTCGATGCCCGCGTGCTGCTGGAGCCGCTCGACCACGGGCAGCGTCGCGAGCCGGTTCTGAACGGGCCGGTCCTGTCCGATTTCATCGGCCCCTCGCTTGGAGACGTGGACGAGGAAACCTTCCCGAGCGGGCTTTACCGGTTCTCGCGGCAGCATCCGGCGCGGCCGGACCAGTTCCTCGTCGGGCTCGTGCTGGTCTTTCGCAGCGCCGGCACCTGCTACCTGCGGGGCTACGAGCCGCGCGAGGCGCTGCGCGAACAGGGGCTGCGCCCGATGGGGCCGGCGCGTGAATTCCGCGGCCTCGTGATGCGGCAGGAAGACGGGATCGCGGCGCTGGTCTCGCGGCGCAACGGCATGACGACCTCGTTCATCCATCTGGCGCGGGTGGCCTCGTTCGAGAACAACTTCTGGCTGGGCTATACCGCCCGCCCCACGCGCGAAAGCCCGGCCGAACTGCGGACGACGCGGCTGGTTTACGAACATCTGGGGCGCAATCGCGCAGCGGTCATGCAGGCGGCGCGCGCGGCCGGCTATGTCACGCGGGCGGCGCTGCTGCCGTTTCACCGCCACCTGCTGCAGATCGACCGCCCGTTCCGCTAGCGGGCGTCAGGTCGCCTGCGCATCGGCCCGGCTCTTGCCCGACAGATCGAGGGCGAGGGTCGCGGCCATGAAGGCGTCGAGATCGCCGTCAAGCACGCCCTTCGTGTCCGAGGTCTCGTGGTTCGTGCGCAGATCCTTCACCATCTGGTAGGGTTGCAGCACGTAGGACCGGATCTGGTTGCCCCAACCGGCGGCGCCCTTGCTTTCATGGGCTTCGGTGATCGCCGCGTTGCGCCGGTCGAGTTCAAGCTGATACAGCCGCGATTTCAGCGCCTTCATGGCGATATCGCGGTTCTGGTGCTGGGACTTTTCCGAACTCGTCACCACGATCCCGGTCGGCATATGCGTGATCCGCACCGCGGAGTCGGTCGTGTTCACGTGCTGACCGCCGGCGCCGGTGCTGCGATAGGTGTCGATGCGGATATCGGCCGGGTTCACCTCGATGGTGATATCGTCGTCGACCACCGGATAGACCCAGACGCTGCTGAAAGATGTATGGCGCTTGGCGGCGCTGTCATAGGGGCTGATCCGCACGAGGCGATGCACGCCGCTTTCGGATTTCAGCCAGCCATAGGCGTTGGGCCCGCTGATCTTGTAGGTGGCCGACTTGATCCCGGCCTCATCGCCGGCATTTTCGGATTGCAGCTCGACCTTGTAGCCCCGCCCCTCGGCCCAGCGCAGATACATGCGCGCCAGCATCGAGGCCCAGTCGCAGCTTTCGGTGCCCCCTGCCCCGGCGTGGACCTCGAGAAAGGCGTCATTGGCATCGGCCTCGCCGTCGAGCAGCGCCTCGAGCGACTTGTGCGCGGCGCGCCCGGCCAGTTCGGCAAGCACCGCCTCGGCCTCGGCCACGATCTCGGCGTCGCCCTCCATTTCGCCCAGTTCGATCAGTTCCACATTGTCGGACAGTTCGCGCGCGATCCCGTCATGGGTCTCGATCGCGTCGACCAGCATCTGACGGTCGCGCATCAGTTTCTGCGCCGCCTCGGGATCATTCCAGAGATCGGGATCCTCGACCCTTGCGTTCAGTTCCTCAAGCCGGTGCCCGGCGGTCTCGCGATCCATCCGCTGCGCCAGAAGCTCGAGCGAACGCTCGATCCCGGCAATATGGTTCTGGGTTTCAGCGCGCATGGTCCAGCCTCGTGATCCTGTTCGTGGCACGTGATAAACTGCCCGTCCGGCCGCAGCAAGCAGAGGACGGCGACATGAGGCGCGCCGGGCTGCGGTTCAATAGAGCCCGCCCGAACTCACCGTGCCGAAATTCGCCTTGGAACCGATGCTGGCCTTGCTGCCCGAGGATGTCTCGACCTCGCGCACATGTTCGCGCACATCCTCGACCAGCGGCAGGTTCGACCCCATGGCGAAGCCCCCGTCATAGGCCAGGCCAAAGATCGGCTCGGCCCCGTCGCGGAAATATTCGGCGACGACGTTTTCGCCCGTCGCCTCGTCCGACAGGCGCGCGCCGGTAAACCGGTCGATCTTGATGAAATGCCCGCCCGGCGGCACGGCGAAGGGGCCGCCGCCATATTTCTCAACTGCCTTGGTCATGAAGGACTGGAACACCGGACCGCACATGGTCGCCCCGTAGGCGCGCGAGCCGAGCGAGCGCGGCTGATCGAAACCGATGTAGCAGCCGGCGACGATATTGCTGGTGAAGCCAAGGAACCAGACGTCGCGCGCGTCGTTGGTGGTGCCGGTCTTGCCCGCGGTCGGCACCGGAAGGTTCACCACGCTCGCGGCGGTGCCGCGCTTCACCACACCCTCCAGCATCGCGGTGAGCTGATAGGCGGTGATCGGGTCCATGACCTGTTCGCGCTGCGAGGAAATCCGCGGCGCGAGCCCCATCGGCAGGTCATCGTCATCGCAATCAAGGCATTCGCGCTTGTCATGGCGATAGATGGTCTTGCCATAGCGGTCCTGAATCCTGTCAATCAGGGTCGGCTCGACGCGCTCGCCACCGTTCGCGAACATCGCATAGGCGGCCACCATCCGGTAAAGCGTGGTTTCCTCGGAGCCGAGCGAATTGGCCAGATAGGTGCTCATGTTGTCATAGACGCCGAAGCGTTCCGCATAGCCCGCGATCACGTCCATGCCGACCTCCTGCGCCAGCCGCACCGTCATCAGGTTGCGCGACTGTTCGATCCCGGTGCGCAGCGGCGTCGGCCCGTAATAGCGGTTCGTGGAGTTCCGGGGCCGCCACAGCCCCTGCGGCGTGTTCACCTCGATCGGCGCATCGACGACGATGGTCGCCGGCGTATAGCCGCTGTCGAGCGCGGCCGCATAGACGAAGGGCTTGAAGGCCGAACCCGGCTGGCGCTGTGCCTGGGTGGCGCGGTTGAACACCGAGGACTGATAGGAGAACCCGCCCTGCATGGCGAGCACGCGCCCGGTGTTCACGTCCATGGCAACAAAAGCGCCCTGCACCTCCGGCGTCTGGCGCAGGGTCCAGCGGATGAAGGAGCCGTCATCGTTGCTGGTCATTGCCCGCACCAGCACCACGTCGCCGACCGACAGCAGATCGCCCGCGCCCTGCGCCTTGGGCCCGAGCGACCCGTCGGCGTTGCGCTTGCGCGCCCATTGCACGTCCTCGGCCGGGATCCAGTGGCCGCCCTGGTCCTCCTCCTCGCCCTCGATCCCGATGCGGGCGCGACCGTCCTCGACCGCCAGCACCACCGCGGGGCGCCATTTTCCGTTGAGCTCGATATCGCGCGGAACACGGGTCGCCGCCAGCGCGACGCGCCAGAGTTCTTCACTCCCGAGCTTGTCGGCCTCGATGGTCTTGCCGGTGCCGCGCCAGACGCCCGCGCCCCGGTCGTAGCGTTCGAGCGCCGCCTCGAGCGAAAGTGCCGCCTCGCGCTGCATTTCCTCGTCGATGGTGGCGCGCACCGAGAACCCGCCGGTGAAGAATTCGCCCTCGCCGAAATCCTGGGTCAGTTGGCGCCGGATTTCATCGGTGAAATAATCGCGCGGCGGCAATGCGGTGCGGAAGCTCGGGAAATCGCCGTTCTGCACCGAACGCAGGGGCTTTTCCACCTCGGAATCATATTCCTCCGGGCTCAGATAGCCGTTCTCGCGCATTTCGTTCAGCACGAAATTGCGCCGCGACAGCAGCCGCTCCTTTTCACGCACCGGGTGATAGTCGCTCGGCGCCTTGGGCAGCGAGGCAAGGAACGCGGCCTCATGCGGTTCGAGTTCGGCCAGCGTCTTGTTGAAATAGGTCTGCGCGGCGGCCGTCACCCCGTAGGAGTTCTGCCCGAGATAGATTTCGTTCAGGTAGAGTTCGAGGATCTGTTCCTTGTCGAGCGTTTCTTCGAGGCGGGCGGCGAGGATGATTTCCTTGATCTTGCGTTCAAGCCGCCGGTCGCCCGAGAGCAGGAAGTTCTTCATCACCTGCTGGGTGATGGTCGAGGCGCCGCGCACGTTGTGCCCGCGCGAACGGACCGCCTCGAACACGGCGACCGCGATGCTGCGCGTGTCATAGCCCTTGTGCGAATAGAAATTCTTGTCCTCGGCCGAGATGAAAGCCTGTTTCACAAGATCGGGAATTTCCGCCGCCGGGGTGAACAGGCGCCGTTCACGGGCAAATTCGTCGATAAGCTGCCCCTCGCCCGAATAGATGCGGCTGATGGTCGGCGGCTTGTACTGCTTGAGCGATTCGTGACTGGGGAGGTCGTGGCCGTAGATCCAGAATATCGCCCCGAGGCCCAGCGCAACGATCGCAACGCCAAGCGTCAGAAGCGAAAAGATCGCCCCGAAAAAAGACAGGATGAAACGGATCACGGGTTGGCTGCCCCTGTTTGCGCGCTGGCGCCTGTATAGCGATCCCGCGGCCAAGAGCAAAGCGGTGTAGAGGCCCGCCTGCGCCGGCCCGCCTATCGGCGGCGCAGCGCCCGCTGTTCCGCGTCGCCCTGGCGCCAGCCCTCGAGCCCGGCGCGCACCCCTTCGGCAAAGGTCACACGAAAGCGCGGATCGCGAAGGTTGCGCAGATCGCGCGGGCTGGACAGGAAGCCGACCTCGACCAGGACCGAGGGAATATCGGCCGCCTTCAGCACCGAAAAGGCCGCGCGCCGCAGCGGGCGGCGGTTCATGGGGCTTCCGGTCTGGGAAATCCCCTCGACCAGCGCGCGGGCCAGCGCCTCGCTGCGCGGCCGGGTCTCGCGCTGGGCCAGATTCAGCAAAATGTCGGTGATCTCGTCATCAATACCGGCCAGATCGACCCCCGCCAGCAGGTCGTCGCGGTCGTGGCGCTCGGCCAGCCGGGCCGAGGCGCGATCGCTTGCCTCGGCCGAGAGCACATGCACCGTCGCCCCGTGCGCCTGCCCCTCGATCAGCGAATCCGCATGCAGCGAGATGAACACATCCGCCCGCGCCTGATGCGCAAGCGCGATCCGCCGCTCCAGCGAAACGAAACGGTCGTCCTCGCGGGTCAGCATCACCTGAAAGTCATCCCCGCGCAGCAGCACGTCGCGCAACTCGCGCGCGAAGGTGAGCATGAGATCCTTTTCCGCGATGCCTGCGGTTTCGGCCCCCGGATCGACGCCGCCATGTCCGGGGTCGAGCACGACCACGAGCGGCCGCGCCCCGTTGCTGCGGCCGGGCCGCGGCGCGGGCACGGGGGCTGGTGACGCGGGGCGCCAACCCGGATCCTGCGGCATGCCGGAGCGGGCGGCGAAGTCCTCGGCGCCGACCGGGGCAAGGCGGACCGTCAGATGCGCGTGCCCGCTCTCGCCGTCAAGCCGCATCGCCGCCTGCGTGATCGCCATCGGCCCGGACAGCATCGCGACAAGCCGCGACCAGCCGGGCTCGAAAATGCCCGCCTGCAGCCCGGTGATCGCATCGCCCGCATTCAGTGTCCCCGTATCGAGCCGCCCGAAATCGGCACCGCGGAAATCGAGCACGAGGCGCGGCGGCGCATCGAGCGTGAAGGCGCGATAGGGCACGCCGCGCGACAGCACGAGGTCGAATTCCGCCCCGCCGCCGCGCAGATCGGCAATCCCGCTGCCCTCGGCCAGCACGTCCGCGGCAGGTTCTGCGGCCCCCGGCTCCGCCGCCGGCTGTTGCGGCGCGACACCCCCCACCCCCAGCACGAGAAGCACGACACATGCGCAGAGCCACCGCCGCATCAGCGCCGCGCCTCCATGAAGGCGGCGAGCCGCGCGAGCCCCTCACTGATGTCGGCGGTCTCGCGCGCGTAGGAAAACCGCAGGGTGCGATGGCCGCGCTGGGGATCGAAATCAAGCCCTGGCGTCACCGCCACCCCGGCCTGTTCGAGAATCTCCGCCGCCAGGATCCGGCTGTCGTCGGTGATGGCCGAGACATCGGCATAGACATAGAACGCCCCGTCGGGCGGGGCGATGTCGGTAAAGCCGGCGCGCGGCAGCCCCTCGAGCATCAGCGCCCGATTCCGCCGGTAGACGGCAAGGTTCGCGGCCAGTTCCTCGCCGCAGTCCATCGCCGCGAGCGCGGCAATCTGGCTGGCATGGGGCGCGCAGATGAAAAGATTCTGCGCGAGCCGCTCCACCACGCGCACATGATCTTCCGGCACCACCATCCAGCCGACACGCCAGCCGGTCATGGAGAAATACTTGGAAAAGGAATTGACGACATAGACGTCATCGGTGAGTTCGAGCGCGCTCACCGCCCGTTCGCCATATTCAAGCCCGTGATAGATTTCATCGCTCACGAGGCTCACGCCGCCGGCCCGGGTCGCCTCGACCAGCGCGCCAAGCGCGGCCCGGTCCAGCATGGTGCCGGTCGGGTTTCCGGGCGATGCAATCACGAGCCCCGCAAGATCGCGCCCGGCGATATTCGCCGGCACCGGCTGATAGCGGTTCCCCGCCGTGGTCGGCAGATCGACCGGCTCGAGCCCGAGCGCGCGCAGGATCTGCCGGTAGCTCGGATAACCGGGCGCCCCGACCCCGACCCGCGCGCCGCTGTCGAACAGCGCGGTAAAAGCCAGCAGAAAGCCGCCCGAGGATCCGCTCGTCACCAGCACCCGCGAGGGCGCGAGATCGACGTCATACCATTCGCCGTAAAGCCGCGCGATGCGGGCGCGCAGTTCGGGCAGGCCGGGCGACACCGTATAGCCGAGCGGCTCGGCCCGCATCCGCGCGCAAAGCGCCTCCATCGCCGATCGGGGCGCACCGGTGCCGGGCTGGCCCACCTCCATGTGGATGATGTGACGCCCCGCCGCCTCGGCCCGGCGCGCTGCCTCCATCACGTCCATCACGATGAAGGGATCGACCTGTGAGCGGCTTGAGTTTCGCATGCGCTTCTCCGATGGTGCGGCCATGGCTTCGGGATATGCGCGCGCAAGGCGCACCCCGTCAATGGCTGTGCTCCTGCCGGCCGCGCCCGCCGATGCGCCGGGGCTTGGCGCGGTCGCCGGATTGTGGTCAATGCACCCAGACCCGTCGAAAGGATTTCACATGTTCCGCCTCGCCGCCCCTGCCCTGATCGCGCTCGGCCTTGCCGCTCCGCTCCAGGCGCTCGATCTCAATGCCATGAGCGCCGAGGAACGGGATGCCTTCCGGGCCGAAGTGCGCAACTACTTGATGGAACATCCAGAAATCATCTTCGAGGCGGTTCAGGCCATGGAAGAACGCCAGGCCGAAGCCCAGGCCGAGGCCGATTTCTCGCTCGTTGATGTGAACCGCGACGCGATCTTCGATGACGGGTTTTCCCACGTCGCCGGCAATCCCGAGGGCGACATCACCCTGGTCGAGTTCACCGATTATCGCTGTCCCTATTGCCGCAAGGCCACGCCCGAGATCGACAAGCTGCTGGAGCAGGACGGCAACATCCGCTTCATCATCAAGGAACTTCCGATCCTCGGCGAAGCCTCGCTGGCCGCATCCCGCTTTGCCATCGCCACCCGCCAGGTCGAGGGGGGCGACGCCTATGAACAGGTGCATGACGCGCTCATGGCTATGAACGGCGAACCCGACGAGGCCCGGCTGCGCCGGCTTTCCGACGATCTTGGCCTTGATACCGGCGCGATCATCCAGCGCATGGACAGCGACGAGGTGAACAACGAGATCATCCGCACCCGCGAACTGGCCCAGCGGCTCCAGATCAGCGGCACCCCGACCTTCGTGCTGGCCGACGAGATGATCCGCGGCTTTGTCCCGGCCGAGCAACTGGCCGTGATGGTGGCCGAAAAACGCGAGCGGGATCAGTGAGCACCGGACCGGCCGGCGGCGGCGGCATCGGCCGATGCCCGGCGAGCGGAGCCTATTCCGCCGCCTTCGCCGCCGCTTCCAGTTCCCCGGCGCGCTTTTCCACCTGTTCGACGATGTGGTCGATCATTTCGGCATTGCTCATCTTGTGGCTCTGCTTTCCGGCAAGATAGACCATGCCGCTGCCTGCGCCGCCGCCGGTGAAGCCCACGTCGGTCATCAGCGCCTCTCCCGGGCCGTTCACCACGCAGCCGATGATCGAAAGACTCATCGGCGTCTTGATATGTTCGAGGCGCTTTTCAAGGATCTGGACCGTCTCGATCACATCAAATCCCTGCCGCGCACATGAGGGGCAGGAGATGATATTGACGCCGCGATGGCGCAGCCCGAGCGATTTCAGGATCTCGAAACCGACCTTGATCTCCTCGACCGGGTCGGCGGACAGGCTCACCCGGATCGTGTCGCCGATCCCCATCCACAGCAGGTTGCCAAGCCCGATCGCGGATTTGATGGTGCCGCTCACCATGCCCCCCGCCTCGGTGATGCCGAGATGCAGCGGCGCCTCGGTCGCGTCCGCAAGCTGCTGGTAGGCGGCGGCGGTCATGAACACGTCGGATGCCTTGACGCTGATCTTGAACTCGTGAAAGTCGTTATCCTCGAGGATGCGGATATGTTCGAGCGCGGATTCAACCATCGCTTCGGGGCATGGTTCGCCGTATTTCTCGAGCAGGTGGCGTTCAAGCGAGCCGCCGTTCACCCCGATCCGCATCGAACAGCCGTGATCACGCGCGGCGGCGATCACCTCGCGCACACGCCTTGCATCACCGATGTTACCCGGGTTGATCCGCAGGCAGGCGGCTCCGGCTTCGGCCGCCTCGATGCCGCGGCGATAGTGGAAATGGATGTCGGCAACGATCGGCACCGGGCTTTCACGAACGATCTCGCGCAGGGCGCGGCTCGATTCCTCGTCGGGAACCGAAATGCGCACGATATCGGCACCCGCATCGGCTGCCGCCTGCACCTGCGCGATGGTCGCGGCCACATCGGTTGTCAGCGTGTTGGTCATGGTCTGCACCGCGATCGGCGCGTCCCCGCCGACCGGCACCTTCCCCACCATGATCTGGCGCGACTTGCGGCGCATGATGGTGCGCCATGGGCGAATGGCATTCAGCGACATCGCATCGGACTCCGTAGCGGTCGGGATTTCCGGCGCAGGTTAATCCGCGCGGGCCGGCACCGCAATGGCGCGGACGGTCACGGTGCGGCGAGCGCCGGCTCTGTGGCGGCGGGCGCGGTCTGCGCCTCGGCCACCATGCGGGCAAGATCGCGGTCCCGGTCAAGGTCGGCGACTTCGTACCGGTCGCGGATCGCCTCGGCCGAGAGCGTGATGTTCGACGTGACCACGCCGCGCTTGCCGACCGGGCCGTAATGCACCCCGTCGACCGCAAAATAGACCGAGCCGGATTCGCCGGTGCGCAGCGTCGGCGGCTCTTCGGTCGTGGGCACATCGTAGGTCTGGCCGTTTTCCATGATCCCCTCGAACAGCACCGAGCCGTCGCCCGCCTTGATCCGCACCCAGGCCGGGCGCACGGCGATCATGCGCAGCGGCGGCGCGGGGCTTTCGACCACCTGCGGCATGGCCGAGGACAGGGCCGAGCGAATCTGCTCCGCGAACCCGTCGCTCGCCGGTTGCGCGAGGAGCGTATCGGGAAGCCGGGGCAGGTCGAATGTGCCGCCTTCGCGCGGATCGAGCGAGGAAATCGGCCCGTCGCGGGCCACCAGAACCGGCGTATCCAGCGCCTGCGGACGATACAGCCGGCCCAGCGCCTCCATCGAGGGGGCGCGGCGTTCCTCGTCGCTCTCGTCGTCACGCAGCGGATCGAGATCGGCCAGCACCACCGGGGCCTGGTCCACCGGCGCAAGCCGCACCTGCTGCACCTGTTTCAGCACGCTCCAGCCGCCGTAGCCGATTCCGCCGATGAGCGCGACCAGCACCAGCGCCGAACCGATGGCACGCAGGTCGATCCCCCCGAACAAGCCGTCGGACACCGGTGCGAAAGGCGGCGCGGAAAACCCGCCGGAAACGCCGCCGCCGGCGGATCGCGCGGCCTCGAGCGGTGCGGCGCGGAAGGCCGAGGCCTCGGCCGACATCCCGTGCGCCACGCTGAAGCCGCTCTCGCGGCAGAAATCGGCGAAGGCCCGATCCGGATCCATGCCGAGATAGCGCGCATAGGAGCGCACATAGCCGGCGATGAAGCCCGGTGTCTCGAAAATCGTCGGGTCGGAGTTCTCGATCGCGGCGATATAGGAGGCCTTGATGCGCAGGTCGCGCTGCACGTCGAGCAGGGATTTCCCCAGGGTCGCCCGTTCGCCGCGCATGACATCGCCAAGGCGCAGGTCGAAATCGTCGAAACCGCGGGGGCGGATTCCGTCGGCATCATTCAGATCGTCGATTTCCGGGTTGCGCACGGTCTTGCGCCCGATCATTCCTGCTGCTCCGAACTGCCGATAACATTTGTCATACACGAGAATCGCCTGATTCTCGCGCGTTCTCGTTACCGGACTCCTAACATGCGGAGGTTGTTCTGCCCACCGCTCCGAACGGCTCAGCCGGCGAGTTCGGCGCGATTCAGCGCACAATGCGACCAGAGCGCATCCATGGCGGACACAAGGCGGTCGATCTGCTCGGCCCGGTGCACCGGCGAGGGCGTGAAGCGCAGCCGCTCGGTCCCGCGCGGCACGGTCGGGAAGTTGATCGGCTGCACATAGATGCCGAAATCCTTCAGCAGCAGGTCGCTCAGCTTCTTGGTGTGCACCGGGTCACCGACCATCACCGGAACGATATGGCTGCCGTGGTCGATCACCGGCATGCCAAGCGCCTTGAACCGCGTCTTGAGGATGCCGGCCTGGGTCTGGTGCTGGCGGCGCAGGTCATCGGCGGTCTTGAGGAACGCGACCGACGCCGCCGCCCCCGCCGCAACCGCCGGCGGCAGCGAGGTGGTGAAGATGAACCCCGGCGCATAAGACCTTATGGCATCGCACATCTTTTCGCTCGACGCGATATAGCCGCCCATCACGCCGAAAGCCTTGGCAAGGGTGCCGTTGATGATGTCGAGCCGGTGCATGATCCTTTCGCGCTCGGCCACGCCGCCGCCGCGGGGGCCGTACATGCCCACGGCATGAACCTCGTCGAGATAGGTGAGCGCGTTGAACTCGTCGGCCAGATCGCAGATCGCCTTGATCGGGGCAAAATCGCCGTCCATCGAATAGATCGATTCAAAGGCGATCAGCTTGGGCGCGGCCGGATCGTCGGCGGCCAGCAGTTCGCGCAGATGGGCGGTGTCGTTGTGGCGGAAGATGCGCTTGGGCCCCTCGTTGCGGCGGATGCCCTCGATCATGCTCGCGTGGTTGAGCGCGTCGGAATAGATGATGAGGCCGGGAAACAGCTTGCGCAGGGTCGAAAGCGTCGCATCGTTGGCATTGTAGGCGCTGGTGAACAGCAGCGCCTGTTCCTTGCCGTGCAGATCCGCAAGCTCGGTCTCGAGCCGCTTGTGATAGATGGTCGTGCCCGAGATGTTGCGCGTCCCGCCCGAGCCGGCCCCGGTGGACACAAGCGCATCCTGCATCGCCGCCAGCACCACGGGATGCTGGCCCATGCCGAGATAATCATTGCCGCACCAGACGGTTATCTCCTGTTCGCTGCCGTCCGGGCGGGTCCAGATGGCATGGGGATACTGTCCGTTGCGACGTTCGATGTCGATAAATGTGCGGTAGCGGCCTTCCTGGTGCAAACGATCAATCGCCGTTTCGAGTTCTGCTGTATAGTTCACCAGGCGCCTCCTTCGATCCTTCCGCGATCTTTTCGCAGACCGGCCCGGACCGCCCCGCGGGCGGGCTTCGTGTCTCGCTTGCAAAGGGATAACGGACACAGGTCTGTTGTTCAACCATAATGCCGCGGACGACATGTCGCATCCTTGACATCGGTCAATAAGCGGCGCGCCATCGCCCGGGCCGCGCACCGCGCCGCTGGACTGCCGCCCGTGCCCTGCTAGGTTCGCAATCACCCCGGGGTCGTCCCCGGACCGTCAAACGACCGCCAACCGGACCACCAAGGAGCCCCGCAATGCCGCCGACATCGCTTTCCGCCGTCCTCGATCATGTCGATGCCGGGCTGCCGGCCGCGCTGGAGCGGCTGATGGGGTTGCTGCGCATCCCTTCGGTCTCGACCGACCCGGCCTATGCGGATCACTGCGCGGCGGCGGCGGACTGGCTGGTTGCGGATCTCCGCAGCCTCGGAATCAGGGCCGAAAGCCGCCCGACCGGCGGGCATCCGGCGGTGGTCGGGCATGGCGACGGTGCGGGGCCGCGCCTGCTGTTCTACGGTCATTACGACGTGCAGCCGGTCGATCCGCTCGACCTCTGGGACCGGCCCCCGTTCGAGCCCGAAATCCAGGACACCCCGCGGGGCCGCGTGATCCGCGGGCGCGGCGCCTCGGACGACAAGGGGCAGCTCATGACCTTCGTCGAGGCCTGCCGGGCCTGGAAGGCGGTGCATGGCGCCCTGCCCTGCGCGGTCTCCTTCCTGATCGAGGGCGAGGAAGAATGCGGCTCTCCCTCGCTCGTGCCCTTCATGCGCGCGAATGCCGATGAATTGCGCGCCGACCTGGCGCTGGTCTGCGATACCTCGATGATCGCGCCCGGCAGGCCCTCGATCGCATCGCAGCTGCGCGGCATGATGAACGAGGAATTCACCATCACCGGACCGCGCATCGACCTCCATTCCGGCTATTACGGCGGCCCGGCGCTCAATCCGCTGCGCGAAATGGCCCGGATCGTTGCCTCGTTCCATGACGAAGATACCGGCCGCGTCGCGGTCGAGGGCTTCTACGAGGGCGTGCAGGACGTGCCAGCCGGGCAATTGCAGCAATGGAAGACCTGCGGCTTTGACGAGGCGGCCTATCTCGGCTCGGTCGGGCTCTCGTGCGCCCATGGCGAAAAGGGCTATTCCACGCTCGAACAGCAATGGGCCCGCCCGACGCTTGAGGTGAACGGGATGTGGGGCGGCTATACCGGCGCCGGGTCCAAGACGGTGATCCCCTCGCAGGCCCATTGCAAGCTGACCTGCCGGCTGGTCGGCGAGATGGACCCGGACCGGGTGCGGAAACGCCTGCGTGCCCATGTGGAGGCGCGGCTTTCGCCCGATGCGCGGGTCGAATGGAGCACCCGCGTCGATGGTTCCCGGGCGGCGGTGATGAACACCCGGCGCCCCGAGTTCGCCGCCGCAAGCCGCGCACTGGAGCAGGAATGGGGGCGCGAGGCGGCCCTGATCGGCATGGGCGGCTCGATCCCGGTTGCCGGCCATTTCCGCTCGGTGCTCGGCATGGATGCGATGCTGATCGGCTTTGCCAATGACGACGACGCGATCCATTCACCCAATGAGAAATACGACCTGGAAAGCTTTCACAAGGGCACCCGGAGCTGGGTGCGCATCCTGCATGAGCTCGGCTCCCGTCCCTGACGGCCGGGCCGGAAAACTTGCCTTTCCGTTCCGCGCCGATAACCTTCAGCTTCTGGATTGATAAAGGAAATTCAGGATGATCCGCATCGCGACCCTTCTTTGTGCCGCCCTTGCCCTGCCCTCGCTTGCGGTGGCGGCGCCCTGCGGCAACGACAGTTCGGGCTTTGCCGCCTGGAAGGCCGACTTCGCGCAGGAGGCGGCAGCGGCCGGCGTCGGCGAACGTGGCCTGCAGGCGCTTTCGCAGGCCCAGTATTCCTCGCGCACGATCTCGGCCGATCGCAATCAGAAATCCTTCAGCTATTCGCTCGAGAAATTCATGGAGGTGCGCGGCTCGAACACGATCATAGCCCAGGGGCGCCAGCGCAAGGCGAACAATCCCGGGCTCTATGCCGCGCTCGAGCGTGACTATGGCGTGCCGGCAGGCGTGTTGATCGCGATTCACGGCATGGAAACCGGTTTCGGCAATTTCATGGGCGACACGCCGGTGGTCTCGGCGATCACCACGCTGGCCTATGACTGCCGCCGCCCCGGCTTTTTCACCCCGCATGCAATCAGCGCGTTGATGCTGGTGGACCGGGGCGAGATCACCAATGCGACCATCGGCGCCCGCCACGGGGAGCTTGGTCATACCCAGTTCCTGCCGGGCAATGCGCTTACCTACGGGGTGGACGGCAACGGTGACGGGCGGATCGACTTCAACGATGTGATGGACGCGCTGGCCTCCACGGCCAATTACCTGCGCCAGAAGGGCTGGCAGCCGGGGCTCGGCTATCAGCCGGGAGAGCCGAATTTCGCGGTGATCGGGGAATGGAACGCGGCCGGAGTCTATCAGCAGGCGATCGCCATCATGGCCCGGCGCATCGACGGCTGAGCCACGGGGCGGCGGCTGCCGGGTTGGCCGCCACCTTCCCGGCCCGCATCGTTTCCCAGCATCGTTCCCCGCGTCGGCCAAAACCGGCGGACCGCGGGTCCGGCCGAAATGCCGTGCGCATTACCTGGCGACATGTGCGCGAATGGTGTTGTGCGCGGCCTGCGGGCAAGCCGGTGTCGTCTTTCATGAACTGGAAACGGAGCCCGGCGGCGCGCTGCCTGCCCTAGCCGGCCGGCGCCTCTCGACAACCGCCCAATGTCCGCTTCCGGCCCCCGGGGGAATGAACCCCGCCCCGGATATCGACATCGGGCCTGGCCGGCCGGAGGATCTGACAGTGATGGCGCGGTTGACGGGACTCGAACCCGCGACCCCCGGCGTGACAGGCCGGTACTCTAACCAACTGAGCTACAACCGCCCACTGTCCGCCCGGACCCTCGCCCGGACGCCCGCCTCTATTATGGTGCCCCCCGCGCAGGGTCAAGCCGTCTTTTGCCGCATTTCACGAGATTTGCCGATCGCCCGCCTGCGCGGCCCGAATCCGGCCATCCGCGCGGTCGGCGGCGGGACTCTTGCGGGCAGTGAACCAGCCGAGAAACTGCAAACCACCCTGTCCGGCCAGAGCGGCGGATGCGCCGGGCACAACGCGATCTCAACGCGCCGGCCGGGGACAGGCTGCTGCCAGGTGGTATACGCGGGGTCACCCCCCGTTACTGCAGAAGCCGAAGCCGATTCCACGACCCGACATTAAAGTCCGCATCGCGTTCATGATAAACTCGACACATGATCGGAGCAGATGCCCTGATCCTGAAGCCTGAAATGGCCCGCATCCCGGTCCCGATTTATGACACCGCTAGCCGATACAATTGCCCGTGCGACAGCAAGCCGGGCATTCATATATTGACCCAAAGAAACCGGAAGCATACCATGATACAATGATTTTCAAAAGTAGATAACAGAGTGTCGGGAACGGTGGACATGATTACGAAAATCATAGCTTGCAGCCTGTGCATGATAATGTTTTCCGTATCATCCACTCTGGCGCAACAGGCGGCGGATGGCACGATTGGCCCCGACGCGGATGAACGCCCGACGGCGATTGAAATCGACAATCCATCTTATGATGCGCTTCCCCTGGAAACCCGGCAAGAGATCATGACCGAAGCGCAATATGTCCAAGACAGCTGCGCGCGTAACAGCCTGTATTCCAGCTTCATTGATTGTCGCTGTCTGGCCGAGAAATTCGCGGATACTCGAACAGGTCACAAGGCACTGCCCGAAGAAGAGCAAGAAGAACTAAGGGTGAGCAAACTGAATTTAATGCATTTTGCCGAAAAACGGCAGACGGAATGCGTTAACGAACCGGGTATCGCGGAATATGCGAGAAACCAGTGCCAAGACTATGTGATAATGATGCCGGAAGCCGAAGGCCAGGAATTTTGCGAATGCTATGCCAGCACCTTTGTCGAGAACTTTTCCGAACGCCCGAAACTGATCACTCCTGTCTTGCAACAAGCCGGAACCAAGGCACTGTTAAGTTGCGATGATGGCACCGGCCCTATCAAGGGCGATGTGTTCAGGTGATGTGATGGTGCGGGTGAAGGGACTTGAACCCCCAAGCCTTGCGGCGCCAGAACCTAAATCTGGTGCGTCTACCAATTCCGCCACACCCGCCCAACCCGGCCCCCGGCGCGGGCCTGCGCGTGCATAGCAAAGCCCGGGCACTGATGCGAGCGTGAAATCGGGCAAGGCGGCACCCGGATTGTTTCAGAACCGGCGCAGGACGTCCGGCAGGGCTTCGGGGATGTCCTCGGCTACGAGCCCGGCACCAAAGTCGCGCGCCGCCTCGAGATGCAGCCAGGCAGCGGTTTCGGCGGCGGCGAGCGGCTCCAGCCCGCGGGCAAGCAGCCCGGTGAGGAACCCGGCGAGCACGTCGCCCGCCCCTGCGGTGGCAAGCCAGGGCGCGGCCCGCGCACCGGTCGCCGCATTCACGCGGACCTGCCCCCGCGGCGTCGCAATCAGCGTGTCGCGCCCCTTGAGCAGCACCACGCAGCCCGCCTCGGCCGCCGCCGCGCGCACCGCATCGGCGCGGGAAAAGGCCGGCCCCTCGAGCGCGGGCGCCTGGAGGCGCGCAGCGATGTCGGGAAACAAGCGCGCGAATTCGCCGCCGTGAGGGGTCAGCACGCAGCGGGGGTGCAGCCGCGCGAAAAGTTCCTGCGGGGCATCGGCAAAGGCCGTGAGAGCATCCGCGTCGAGCACGAGCGCCCGCCCGGCCGCCAGAGCGGCGGGAACCAGTTCCCGCGCCCGTCCGACCCCGAGCCCGGGACCGAGGCAGAGCGCATTGACGCGCCGATCGGCCAGCATGCGCACAAGATCGCCCCTGCCGTTGATCCGCCGCAGCATGAGCGCGGTGATCTGCGCCGCGATCTCGGGCAGCGCATCCGGCGGCGCGCCGAGCGTGACGAGGCCGGCCCCGATTCGCAGCGCGCCCCGCGCGGCGAGCCGGGCCGCGCCGCTGCGCCCGGCCCCGCCCGAGAGAATCAGCGCATGTCCGTGGTCATATTTGTGGGCGCCCGGATCCTTGGCCAGCGCCGACGGATCGGGCCGCGCCGCCTCTGCCAGCCCGCCACCCGCCGCGAGCGCGGCGAGTTCCGGCGCCAGCCCGATCGGCGCCACGACCAGGCGCCCCGAAAGCCCCGCCCCGGCCGAGAGCACATGCCCAAGGCGCGCGGCCTCGAAAGTGACGGTCAGATCCGCCGCCGGAAGCTCCGGGCCGGTGTCGTCGCCAAGCACGCGCCCGCTGTCCGAACAGAGCCCGGAAAGGATATCCACCGCCACGAGGCGCGGCCCGTTATCCCGGTGGCGCAATGCGGCAAGCCGGCCGAACAGATCCCGCGCGACACCCGACAGCGGGCGCGAAAGCCCGGTGCCGAAAAGCGCATCGACCACGACTGTATCATTCGTGGCCTGCGCCATCCCGGCCGCCTCGGCCAGCGGGCGCAGCGGGCCGATGCCCTGCCAGCGCTCGCAGTTGCGCCGCGCGGAGGGGGGCAGAGCGTCGGGCTGTCCGAGCAGAAAGACCTCGACCCGGCTGCCGTGCGCGGCCAGCAGCCGCGCCGCCACGAACCCATCGCCCCCGTTGTTGCCCGGCCCGCAGAGCACCATCACCGGCCGGCGTAGCCCGTCGCTTTCGGGACCGGCCACATCCGGCCACTGGGCCAGGATGGAATCGGCCACCGCCTGCCCTGCGCATTCCATGAGAGCAAGTTCCCGGACCCGCCCCGATTCCATCGCGGCGGATTCGATACTGCGCATCTGCGCCGCGGTCAGGAAAGGTTGCACGATGGTTTTCCCTCCCGTTTCTTGCCCGCGTTTCTTGCCCGGTGGCCCGGAATCATGGGCACGACATGCGTTCGGCAATTGTCATCGCCCGCGATTGATGTTTTTTGCGCGGTCAGGTTCCTGTCGCAACCCCGCCTGTCCGGGCTGCCCAGGTGGCGGCGTCGAATCCCGATGAAGCACCCGTCACCGGACGAGGTCAAGAAAGCGCCGTGAGAAAGGCCCGACCATGAGCACCGAAGCCATCCTCCGCCGGATCCGGGACGAAGCGATTCGCTTTGTCGATGTCCGCTTTACCGATCTGCGCGGCGCGCTGCACCATGTGACGCTCGCCGCCGATCATGTCGATGCCGCCCTGATCGAGGAAGGCTGCATGTTCGACGGCTCTTCGATCGCGGGGTGGAAATCGGTCGAGGCTTCGGACATGAAACTGCGCCCGGATCCGCAGCACGCCTATATCGACCCGTTTCACGCGGAAAAGACGCTCTGCCTGCATTGCTCGGTGGTCGAACCCGACAGCGGCGAGGCCTATGTCCGCGATCCCCGCAGCATCGCCGCCCGCGCCGAGGCGCATCTGAACCGCATCAGCGTGGCCGATGCGGCCTATTTCGGCCCCGAGGCCGAATTCTTCATCTTCGACGACGTGCGCATTGCCACCACCATGAACCGGGTCGCCCACGAGGTCGACGCACCGAGCGCCGCCTGGAACAGCGACACCGCCTATGCCGCCGGCAACAAGGGCCACCGCCCGCATGTCCGGGGCGGGTATCTGCCGGTCGGTCCCATGGACGACGGGCAGGATCTGCGCTCGGAGATGCTGACCACCATGCAGGCCATGGGCATGCAGGTGGACAAGCACCATCACGAGGCGGCCACCTGCCAGCACGAGCTTGGCCTCGTCTTCGGGCCGCTGCTGCGGCAGGCGGACGAGATGCAGAAATACAAGTATGTCGTGCGCAACGTCGCCGCAGCCTATGGCCGGACGGCGACCTTCATGCCCAAGCCCCTGCAGGGCGACAACGGCAGCGGCATGCATGTGAACCTGTCGCTGTGGAAGGACGGCCACCCGCTGTTTGCCGGCGACGGCTATGGCGGGCTCAGCGATACGGCGCTCTGGTTCGTCGGCGGCATCCTGCGTCACGCCCGGGCGCTCAACGCCTTTACCAACCCGACCACCAACAGTTACAAGCGGCTCGTGCCCGGCTTTGCCGCGCCGGTGCTGCAATCCTGGTCGGCGCATAACCGTTCGGGCTGCGTGCGCATTCCCTGGGCCCGCTCGGCGCGGGGCCGCCGCATCGAGGCGCGGTTCCCCGATCCCTCGGCCAACCCCTATCTGGCGTTTTCGGCGCTGCTGATGGCCGGGCTCGACGGGATCGAACAGCGGATCGACCCGGGCGATGCGATGGAAACGAACCTCTACGACATCCCGAGCGAGCGGCCCGGCGAATTCCCCATGCTCTGCCGGTCGCTGCGCGAGGCGCTCGACGCGCTGGAGGAAGATCACGATTTCCTGCGCGTGGACGATGTCTTTCCGGCCGAACTGATCGAATCCTACATCGCCCTGAAATGGACCGAGGTCACGCGCTACGACACGACCCCCCACCCGGTCGAATTCGCGATGTATTACAGCATCTAGCGCCCCGCGACGGATCGGCATGACGGATCGGCCACATGACAGCGCGCGGCGGCCGGATGCGCGCGGCCGCTCCGCAATCCGCAGGCGGCCCCGGATCGCGCTTTGACATTCGCCCGGGCGCTTTCTAGGTTTTCCGCCAGAGGAGACCTGCCCATGTCCGAAGAAAGCGGGGGCTCGGAGCCCTGTTTCGCCCATCAACTGGTCGGCGGCCATGTGGTCGATCCCGAAGCGGCCCGCGACGTCGCGCAGTTCCGCCGCGCCGAGCGCAAGCGCCTCTATGCCGAACGCCGCGCGGTGCCGCAGGCCGAAACGGCGCGCATGAGCGACGTCGTGAGCGAGGCGCTCGACCGGCTCATCGCCCCGTTGCAGGGACGTGTTATCGGCGCCTACTGGCCGATCCGCAGCGAACTGAACCTCATTCCATGGATGAAACGCGCGCATGGCGCCGGGGCGCGGATCCTGCTCCCCGTGGTCGAGACCGAGCGCGCGCCGCTGATCTTCCGCCACTGGGAACCGCATTGCAGGATGGAGCGCGGCATCTGGAACATTCCGATCCCGGCCGAGGGCGACCCCGAAATCCCCGACATCGTGATTTCACCGGTGGTCGGCATCGACGAGGATCTCTTTCGGCTTGGAAACGGCGGGGGCTATTACGACCGCACCCTTGCGAGTTTCGAATCCATGCCCTGGGTGATCGCCGTGGGCCAGCCCTTCGCGCAGATGAAAACCATCTTTCCCATGCCCTGGGACATCCCCATGACGACGCTGGTCCTTGGCGACGGCGCGATAAGGGGCCGGGTTCCCGGCGAGGGCGCGCCCGGCTTGTGAGCCGGCCCCGCGCGGTCTATGACGGCGCCAGACCGCAACAGGAAAGGTGCCGCCGCCCATGATCCCCCGCTATTCCCGCCCCGAGATGGTCGCGATCTGGGAGCCCCAGACCCGGTTCCGCATCTGGTTCGAGATCGAGGCCCATGCCTGCGACGCCATGGCCGATCTTGGCGTGATCCCGCGCGAGAATGCCGAGGCCGTGTGGAAGGCGAAGGATGCCGAGTTCGACGTGGCCCGCATCGAGGAAATCGAGGCGGTGACGCGCCACGACGTGATCGCCTTCCTGACCCACCTTTCAGAAATCGTCGGTGCCGATGCGGCGCGTTTCGTGCATCAGGGCATGACCAGTTCCGACGTGCTCGACACGACGCTGAACGTGCAGCTCGTGCGGGCGGCGGACATCCTGATCAGCGACATGAAGGATCTGCTCGCGGCGCTGAAACGGCGCGCCTATGAGCACAAGGACACGATCCGCATCGGCCGCAGCCACGGGATCCACGCCGAACCCACCACCATGGGGCTGACCTTTGCCCGGTTCTACGCTGAAATGAGCCGCAACCTGAAACGGCTTGAAACCGCGCGCGCCGAAGTGGCGACCGGGGCGATTTCGGGCGCGGTCGGCACCTTCGCCAATATCGACCCGGCGGTCGAGGAACATGTCTGCGCGAAGATGGGGCTCGTGCCCGAGCCGATCAGCACCCAGGTGATCCCGCGCGACCGGCACGCGGCCTTCTTTGCCGCGCTCGGCGTGGTCGCCAGCAGCATCGAGAACATCGCCGTCGAGATCCGCCACATGCAGCGCACCGAAGTGCTGGAGGCCGAGGAATTCTTCAGCGCCGGCCAGAAGGGCAGCAGCGCCATGCCCCACAAGCGCAACCCGGTGCTGAGCGAAAACCTGACCGGGCTGGCGCGGCTCGTGCGCATGTCGGTGGTTCCGGCGCTGGAAAACGTGGCGCTCTGGCACGAGCGCGACATCTCGCATTCCTCGGTCGAGCGCACGATCGGCCCCGACACCACGGTGACGCTTGATTTCGCGCTCGCCCGTCTGACGCAGGTGGTGGACAAGCTCGTGATCTATCCCGAGAACATGCTGGCCAACCTGCATCGGTTCCGCGGCCTGGTCATGAGCCAGCGCGTGCTGCTTGCGCTCACCCAGGCCGGGGTGTCGCGCGAGGATGCCTATCGGCTGGTGCAGCGCAACGCGATGAAGGTCTGGGAACAGGGCAAGGATTTCCGCACCGAGCTTCTCGCCGACCCGGAAGTGACCGCGGCGCTGAGCCCGGCGGAGATCGAGGAGAAATTCGACCTCGACTATCACACGAAACACGTCGATACGATTTTCCAACGTGTTTTCACTGAATAGTAATGCGTTCCTGATCTGATGGATCAGTGCCGGCCGCGCTGCCGCAACTGCCGCACCAGCCGGATCGCCCGGCGCAGCGCGGTCAGGATCGTGCCGGCGAGGATCAGCCAGAGCGCCGCCTCGATGACCTCGTTGCGCCAGCCGGCGAGCGGCGCCGGGATGCTCAGCAGGGCCGCTACCGTCACCGCCGCCATCCGGTGCGGCTTGGCCATGGGGCCGGAGAAATCCGCCGGCAAGCCGCAGTTCATGCCCAGCTCGCGCAGATAGGCGGTGAGGAAGGCCGCCGCCGCCACGGCCCAGCCGAGCGCCGGCAGACCCGCGCCGAGCGCAAGGCCGACGAGGATCAGCGCATCCGAGATCCGGTCGGGGAATTCGTTCCAGAACTGGCCGTCGGGGGCTTTCCGCCCGGCCTCGATCGCGACCATCCCGTCAAGCAGGTTGCAAAGCAGCCGCCCCTGCGTCGCCGCTGCCCCGAGAAGAAGCAGCAGCACCCGCCCGGCACCTGTGGTTTCCGACCCGCCGAACCCGCCTGCCGCCCAGAACGCCGCCCCCGCGACCAGCGCGAGCCCCATGCCGAAGACCGAAATTCCGTTCGGCGAGGCCCCGGCCCGGGCAAGCCGGCCCGACAGGCGCGCGGCCCAGATCGTGTTGCGGCTGGCGAGCGGACGGCGGGCCGGAGATCTGTTCATGGATCGGGTGTCCTTCCTGTTTCCGGGCAGCCGGCCGGCGCGGCGTCACACCGACCAGAAATAGCGCGTGAGGTGAAAGAAGACCGGCGCCGCGAAGACGACGGAATCCAGCCGGTCGATGAACCCGCCATGGCCGGCGATCATATGGCCCCAGTCCTTGATGCCGCGGTCGCGCTTGATTGCCGACATGACAAGTCCGCCGAAGAAGCCCATGAGCGTGATGACCAGCGCCATGAGCGCCGCCTGCCCCGGCGTAAACGGCGTTATCCACCAGAGCCCGGCGCCGACCAGGGTTGCGCTCAGGACACCGCCGAGGAACCCCTCGACCGTCTTGGAGGGCGACAGCCGCGGCGCGATCCGGTGCCGCCCCGCAAGCTTGCCCCAGACATATTGCAGCACGTCCGAAAGCTGCACCACCACGACCAGAAAGGCGATCAGCAGAACGCCCCGGCCATCGAATCCCGGAATATCGAGCGTGAGCAGCGCCGGCACATGCGAGGCGCAGAACACGCAGATCATGAGCCCCCATTGCAGTTCGGCGATGCGGACAAGGTAATTCCCGGTCTCGCCCCGCAGCACCGAAACGATGGGCAGCAGCAGGAACACGTAAACCGGGATGAAGATCGCGAACAATCCGTACCAGCCGGTCCAGATCAGGTAATACTGGACCGGCAGCACGACGAAGAAGGCCAGCACCAGCGACCAGTGATCGGCGCGCCGCAGGTTCGTCAGCGTCATGAATTCGCGCAGCGCCGCGAATGAGCAGAGCCCGAACAGCATCACCACTCCGGTGCGCCCGCCGAGCATGGCCAGCGACAGCGCCACCACCATGACCCACCAGGCGCGGATGCGGTCGTTGAGGTTCTCGATGGTCACGTTGCCGCCATCGGGCGAATAGCGCCGCCCGAGCGCCCAGCCGATGACCGAGGCGACGACAAGGATCAATCCGGCCCCGAGGATGACCCGGAACAGATCGCCGCTCATATCGCTCATGATGTCTGCTCCGTCGTTGCACCGGCGGGCACATCGCCGGCGGGCTGGCCCTGCAGGGCCAGCAGCTCCGCGCGGGCGCGGGCAAGGAAGGCGTTCCTGTCCTCATCCGTGCGGGGGCGCATCGGAGTGCCGAAGATCACCTTGCACATGATCGGCACCGGGATGACCTCGCCCTTGGGCAGGACGCGGTTCAGGTTCTCGATCCAGACCGGGACCAGTTCGACCTCCGGGCGGGCGGCCGCAAGCCGGTAAATCCCGCTGCGGAAAGGCAGCAGGATCTGGTCGGTGAGGTTGCGCGTGCCCTCGGGGAACAGGATGAGCGAATCGCCCCGGTCCAGCGCCCCGGCCATGGTCGCGATCGGGTCGGCGCGCTGCGACCCGCGTTCCCGGTCGATCAGCACCGCGTTGAACACGTCGCGCCCGATGAAGCGGCGCAGCGATCCCCGGTCCCAGTAATCGGCGCCGGCGACCGGGCGGCAGTGCCGGCGCGCCTGTATCGGCAGCACCGACCAGATCAGGATGAAATCGCCATGGCTGTTGTGATTGGCGAAATAGATCCGCTTGCGTGGCAGCGGCTCGCTGCCGCGCCACTCCGCCTGCACCGCGGTCAGCAGCCGGGCAAAGATGCGGATCATGCCGCCGGCCATGCGGGCCGAAAGCTGCCGCAGGGCATCCTTCGGGAACGGCGCCTGCCGGTCATCGTCACTCATGCGCTCACGCCCGTTTCCCGCCCTCGTTCTGCGGCCATGTTGGCGGGTCCGGGACGGCGTGTCCACTCCCCGCCCGGCGCGGGGCGCTCATCACCGCTGGCACCCGGCAGCGGCCCTGCTATCCTGCATCCGATTGCACCCGCCGGAGGTGAGAGTGGGCAAGAGCGACAGTCCGATCCCGAGCGGCATTACCTGCGCGGGCGACTATGAGGACCGGGCCGCGGGGATGTTCGACCCGGCGACCTTCGCCTATCTGAACGGTGCCGGGGCCGACGGGATCACGGCCCGGGCCAATCGCGCGGCCTGGGATGCGATCCGGCTCGAACCCCGGGTTCTTGCCGACATGCGCGGCGCCGATACCGAAACCCGGCTGTTCGGGCTGAACCTTGCGCATCCGCTGATGCTTGCCCCCGTTGCGCGGCACGGGCTGGCCCACCCGGGGGCCGAGTGCGCAACCCGCCGCGGTGCCGCCGCAACGGGGAGCCTCATGGTGGTTTCGACCCAGTCCAGCATGGCCATCGAAGAGGTCGCCGCCTGCGCGCCCGGGCCGTTCTGGTTCCAGTTTTACCTGCAGCCCCGGCGCGAGGACAGCGAACGCCTGCTGCGCCGGGCCGAGGCCGCCGGCTGCGCCGCGCTGGTCGTGACCGTCGATGCCCCGGTGAGCGGGCTGCGCAACGCCGAACAACGCGCGGGATTCGTGCCGGCCGGTGATTGCCCGAACCTTGACGGGCTGCGGCCGCCCGTGGTCCGCGACCTGCCGGGGCGCGGGCCGACGTTCCTCGGGCTGATGGATGCGGCACCCCGGTGGGGGGACATCGCCTGGCTGAAATCGCGCACCCGGCTGCCGGTGATCCTGAAGGGGATCATGTCCCCCAATGATGCGCTGCGCGCGGTCGAGGCGGGGGCGGACGGGATCATCGTCTCGAACCACGGCGGGCGCACGCTCGATACCGCGCCGGCGACGGCCGAGGCCCTGCCCCGCATCACCCGGGCCATAGCCGGCCGCATCCCGGTACTTTGCGACGGCGGCATCCGGCGGGGCACGGATGTGCTGAAGGCGCTCGCGCTCGGCGCGCAGGCGGTGTTGATCGGGCGTCCGCAGATCCATGCGCTGGCGGTCGGCGGCGCAACCGGGGTTGCGCATCTTGTGTCGATCCTGCGCAGTGAGCTAGAGGTCGCGATGGCCCTGACCGGACGGCGCAGCATCGCCGGGATCGACGCCGGCGTGATCTGGTCATCCGACGGATCAAGCCCCGCTGCGCCGTTTGCGCAGGGCTGATCCGGAGGTTGTGCGGCGGCAACGGTCAGGCGGGGCGAGACACGGAAAGTTGATTCCTGATTGAATCCCTCGGCTTTTGTTCTATAAGCGCGGACAGCCAGCGCGCGAACGCCGCCAGCCAGCAGTTCAAAACAGCTCGGACGAGGACAGAGGACATGGCTGCCATTCAGCCCCAATCGTTGCGTTTCAAACTTTCCACCGTCGGCGTATCGCTCGGTGTCGCTTTCGGGGGAATCGCTACCGCCAAGGCCGTCCATGCCCAGGACAACAGCCCCGAGGACGAGCCGGATCAACCCGGCATGACCACGCTCGATACCATCTCGATCACGACCGGCGCGGCGCCCGCGAACACCAACGAGGCCGGAACCGGTGTTTCGCGCCTGCCGGCGACGGTGTTCAAGACGCCGCGCGAAATCCAGGTGGTGCCGGCCGAGATCATCCGGCAGCAGCAGGCGATCACGCTTGAGGAAACCCTGCGCAACGTGCCGGGCATCACCCTTTCGACCGGCGAGGGGCGCGGCGGCTCTTCCGGCGACCAGTTCCGCATCCGTGGCCTCGCGGCGCAGGGCGATATCTATCGTGACGGGCTGCGCGATTTCGGCGCCTTCACCCATGACAATTTCAACACCGAATCGGTCGAGGTGTTCAAAGGCCCCTCGGGGGACAACTTCGGCGTCGGCAACATGGGCGGGCTGATCAACCAGACCTCGAAACGCGCCCATCTGACCGACGAGACGACCGTCAGCGGCATGGCGGGCACCGGGCCGCTCGGGCGGATCCAGATCGACACGAACCGCGTGGTCGGAGAGAACCAGGCGCTGCGCTTCAACCTGATGGCGCAGAAGCAGGACGCCGCGCACCGCGACCACGTGGAATCCGACCGCCTCGGGCTCGCCGTCGACTGGGGCACGGGGATCGGCACCGGAACCGAGTTCCACATCGGCTATTCCTATCTGCGCGAACGCGGCAAACCCGACATGGGCCAGCCCATGGCCGAAGGCGCGGACGGCATCTCGCGCCCGCTGCTGGAATATGGCGTGCCGGGTTACAGCCGCAGGACGTCCTATGTGCGCAGCACCGACCGCGACGATACCGATGTTCATGACATCACCGCAACCTTGAGCCATGACATGGGCAATGGCTGGATCCTCACCAACGATACCCGGCTTTCACGCTTTACCCGGGATCGCTCGGCGACGCATCCCGCCGCGCTCACCCCGGAACAGCTTGCGGACCTCCTCGCCGGAATCGATGTCGACATGTCCTATGCCGCTGGCGGAGGCATGACCTACAGGCAGAAAGGCTGGGGTTTCCAGAACGTGCTGGCGCTGCGCGGCGAATTCCAGACCGGCACGGTCGAACATGATGTCATGGTCGGCCTCGATCTGAACTATCAGGTGGACAAGCGCCGCCGCGGCACCTTTGTGCCGGCGCGCCCGGGCACCACTCCGGTCACGAACCCGGTCTATGACATCGGCAGCCTTGCGATTGAATATGGCCCGCAGATGCGGTCGACCGCCTTCAATGCCGGGCTTTTCGTAAGCGACCGCATGTCTTTCGGAAACGGCTGGTCCATCGCCGGTGCTGCGCGGCTGGATCATTTCGAGAACAGCTTCGACGGTCTGCTGATCGGGGCAACAGACCCAATCAGCGCGAGGGGCAGTTCCAGCAAGATCAGCCCGTCGATCAGCATCATCTACGAGCCCAATCCCGACCTCATGGGTTATCTGAGCTTTGCGCGCACCTATCGTCCGCAAGGCACGGACATTGCCATGAACGTCAACGCTTTCGATAGCGAAATCGCAGGTTCGCTGAAGCCCGAACGCGCGGATCTGATCGAACTCGGCGGCAAGATGAACCTCATGGGCGGGCGAGTCGGCCTGACCGGGGCGATCTTCCAGATCACCAAGAAGAACAGCTATGACGTCAACCCGGACGGCAGTATCGATGTCGGGTTCTCGGACGCCGGACAGGGCCGCCGCATCCGCGGTATCGAAATCGGCGCCTCGGGCGAAATCACCGATGCCTGGAGCGTCTATGCGAACTATGCCTATCTTGATGGCAAGGTGCGTGGCGGGCCGGGCATTGAGGACGATAATGTCGGCAACCGTGCGCCGGGTGTTCCGCGCAACAACGCCTCGATCTGGACCAGCTACGTGCTGCCGCAAAGCGGCGTCTCGATCCCCGGCGAAGTCACCCTGGCGGGCGGCATCCGCTATGCCTCGAAATACTTCTCCAACCCGGACAACACCGCGCAGATCCCCGAGACGTTCTCGCTCGACGCGATGATTTCCTATGAGCAGAACGACTGGCGGCTGGCGCTGAACGCCTACAACCTGACCGATCACCAGAACTACAGCTCGACCTTCAGCAGCTCGCGGGCGGTCCCGGATTCGGGGCGGACCTTCGTGGTCTCGGTCAGCAAGCGGTTCTGAACGCGGGGCAGACCGTGCAGGCAACCAAAGCCGGAAAACAGGACAGCGCGGCCGCAAGGGCCGCGCTGGCGCTTGGGCAGATGCTGCTGAACAGCGGCGATGCACCGGCGGCCATCGAAAGTTTCCGCATGGCTGCGCGCAGCGGCGAGGCGATGGCGCTGACCATGCTCGGGCGCATCCATGACCGCGGCTGGGGCGTGGCCCCCGACCCCGTGCAGGCTGCCGACTGGTTCCGCCGCGCCGTCGATGCGGGCGAAGCCTGGGCGATGTTCAACCTGGCCGACCTTCACCTTTCCGGGCGCGGCGTGACACGGGACACTGCCACCGCGCATGCCCTTTACGCCAAGGCCGCGGGGCATGGTCATGTGCAGGCGCTCAACATGCTCGGCATGCTGGCCGAATCGGGTGACGGCCCGGATCTGCCCGACGCCGCGGACGACTATTTCCACGCCGGGGCCGAGGCCGGCGATCCCTGGGCCATGTTCAACCTGGCACGCCGCATGATCGAGACGGGGCACATCGAATCCGCGCTCGGCTGGCTGGGGCGTTCGCTCAACTGCGGCTTTCCCGACTACTGGCGCGCCATGGCCGCGGGGCTGGCCGGTCATTCCGACAGCCGCCTGCGCACCCTTGCGGCGCAGGCGCGCGCAAGGACCGCCGCCGCCGCCACCCCTGCCCCGGACCACCACCAGGAGCCGCCGTCATGCTGATCGCCATCCCCGGGGTTCTGAACCCGGCCGAGGTTTCCGAACTGCGCCGCGCGCTCGATGCCGCCGACTGGCAGGACGGGCGCAAAACCGCGGGTTCCCAGTCCTATGATGTGAAACGCAACCACCAGCTCGACCCCGACAGCCGCACGGCGCTGGAGCTCGGGCAGTTCATCCTCGACCGGCTGGCCGGAAACGCGCTGTTCATGTCGGCCGCCCTGCCCCACCGGATCCTGCCGCCCATGTTTAACCGCTACGCGCAGGAGGAAACCTTCGGCATCCATGTGGACAATGCCATCCGCTCCGTGCCGCTGACCGGCGAGCGGCTGCGCACCGATCTTTCCATGACGCTGTTCCTGTCCGAACCCGAGGAATACGATGGCGGCGAACTGGTGATCGAGGACCAGTTCGGCGCGCAGCAGGTCAAGCTGCCGGCGGGGCACATGGTGCTTTATCCCTCGACCTCGCTGCATCAGGTGACGCCGGTCACGCGGGGGGCGCGGGTGTCGTCCTTCTTCTGGCTGCAGAGCATGGTGCGTTCGGACGAGCGGCGCACGATCCTGTTCGACCTCGACCAGTCGATCCAGTCGCTGTCTGCCCGGAATGGTGCCAATTCGCCCGAGGCGGTGCGCCTGACCGGCATCTATCACAACCTGATCCGCATGTGGGCCGAGATCTGAACCTTCCGCGCCCGGCCGCCCATATGAGAAAACTGTTTCGCGGGGCCTTGACGGGAAGCCGGAAATAGTTGAGCAAGCCACTCAGGTAATGAACCCCCACCTTCCTGCGGCCGCAAGAGGCCCTGAACATCCGCCGGGGCGCCACTCGCCCGACTGCTGAAAATCGTGAAAGGTCGTCACATGTATTTTCCTGTCGAAAACGGACGCAGCATGACAGGCCGCCCCGGGACCGGACCGCGCGCGGTTGCTTTTGTCCTCGCCGGTCTGCTGGCGCTGGCCGCCCCGCTTCATGCCTCGCCCGCAGGGGCGCAGACCGTCCCGCCGGATCAGGACAGCGCAACGGAAACGCCCGAGGGCACGACACCGGCCCCGGAACGCGCGGCGCCCGCCGCCGAAACCGGCGAATCCCCGGCAACGGCCGACGAAGCGGCTCCGCAGACGGCGCAGGACACATCGCCAACGTCGCAAGCCGCGCCCTCCGGCAGCGAGAACGCGACTCCCGCACAGCCCGACGCCGCGGTCACCGACGTCACGCGGTTCCGTGCCATGGATGCTGCGAACGATTCGGCAAGCGATTCGGCGGGCGGGCCGGAAACGCCTGCACCCCAGGCCACCGACGGGACCGCGGCACAGGCGGCCCCGATCCCCTCGCCGATCGAGGATCCGGCCGGCGCCCTGTCGTCGCTGCTTTCCACCCCCGAACAGAGCGGCGAGTTGCCCGACGACCTTTCTCCGCTCGGCATGTATCGCAACGCCGACGTGATCGTGAAACTGGTGATGCTCGGGCTGATCTTTGCCTCGCTCGTGACCTGGACCGTGGCCCTGTTCAAGGCGCTCGAAATCATGGGCGCGCGGACACGGGCGGGCAAGGCGCGCCGTCTGGTCGCCGAGGCGCGGAGCCTGCGCGACGCCGCCGAGCGCATGAAAGGCAGCCGCGGCCCGGCCGGCGAGATGCTGCGTGCCGCCCTGACCGAGGCCGAGCTTTCCGGCCCGGCGACCGATCACGCGGGCGGCAGCGGGCTCAAGGAACGGGTGACTTCGGCGCTTGACCAGATCGTCGCAAGCGCCGGGCGGCGCGCGGCCGTCGGCACCGGCATCCTTGCCACGATCGGCTCCACCGCGCCCTTTGTCGGGCTGTTCGGCACCGTCTGGGGAATCATGAATTCGTTCATCGGCATTGCCGAGGCGCAATCGTCGAGCCTTGCGGTCGTGGCCCCCGGCATTGCCGAGGCGCTGCTTGCCACCGCGCTCGGCCTTGTTGCGGCGATCCCGGCGGTCATCATCTACAACGCCTGCGCGCGCTGGATCACCGGCTATCGCCATGAGCTTTCCGAGGTTGCCGCCGGAATCGAGCGGCTGGTCAGCCGGGATCTCGATTTCCGGCAGCTTGCCGCCCCCCATGACCTGACCGCCCGTGCCGCAGAGTAAGAACCCATGCCAAGCCGTTTCCGCAACAGCCTGACCGATGACCTGCGGGACAACCACGAAATCAACGTGGTGCCGTTCATCGACATCATGCTCGTGCTTCTCATCATCTTCATGGTCGCGGCGCCGCTCGCGACGGTGGATGTGGACGTGGACCTGCCGGGCTCCAACGCGCCGCGCGCCGAGCGGCCGGACGAGCCGATCTATCTGACGCTGAAATCGGATCTCACGCTTGCCCTTGGTGAAACCCCGGTGACGCGCGAGGACATCGCCGGCCGGCTTGAACAGGAAACCGGCGGCGATCACGAGGCGCGGATCTTCCTGCGGGCGGACAAGGGGGTCGATTACGGCGAATTCATGGAGGTGATGAACCTTCTGCGCTCGGCCGGCTATCTCAAGATCGCCCTTGTCGGGCTGGAGGGCGGCGCCGCAGCAGCAGCGGCCGCGGGCGTGTCCGACCCGGACGAACAGGCCGCACCATGAGCACCGGGCCCGATCCCCTTGCTGCGATACACCGCGGCGGCGGGCGGAGCGCACGCGTGCTGCTCTGGGCCGGGGCGGCGGTGATCGCGCTCGGCGCGCATGTGGGCGCGGCGGTGCTGATTCTCCATGTGCCCGAGGAAGACACGGCACCCGACGGGCCGCCGCCCGCGATCATGGTCGAGCTTGCCCCCCTGCCCGAAACGGCAGAGGTCGATGAAACCGAGGTCGGCGAGGCCGAGCAGAACCTTGAGGATGTCGAGGAGCAGCCCGAACCGGAACCCGAGCCCGAGCCCGAGCCGGAAGAACCGGAGCCGGAACCCGAACCGGAACCGGAACCCGAGCCCGAGGAAATACCCGAGGTGGAGCTTCCCGAAGCCGAGGTCGCGGACCCCGAGATCGCCGCCGTGCGCCCGAAGGAACGCCCGGAACGTCCGGAGCCGAAAAAGGTCGAACCCGAAAAGCCCCGCGAAACCCCGCGCGAACAGCCCAAGCCCGAGACCCCGCCGCAGCAGGCGCAGACCCGGGCCGCGACCCAGGCGCCCCAGGCTGCCCGGAATGCCGCCACGGCGGATTCGGCAGCGCAGGCCAGCTCGAACGTCTCGCCCTCGCGCTGGCAATCGCAGCTCATGGCGCATCTGGAGCGGCGCAAGCGCTATCCCGGCGCGGCACGGGCGCGGCGCGAAGAGGGCACGGCGCAGGTGCGCTTCTCGATCGACGAGCAGGGCAATGTGACCAGTGTCTCGCTGGCGGCCTCCTCCGGGTCGGCGGCGCTCGATGCGGCGGTGGTCGAACTCGTCCAGCGCGCCTCGCCGGTTCCGGCCCCGCCGCCCGGCGTGAATCGCACGATCGTGGCCCCGATCCGCTTCAGCATCCGCTGACGCTCCCTGTAGCGGGACCGTCAGCTTTCCACCTCATGCGTCCTTTCGGGGGCCGCATGATCCGTCTTCTGCCGCCCGGGCGCCAGCCAGATCGCGTGGAAATGATGCACCGGTCCCCGCCCCTGCCCGACCCCCAGTGTGTCGGCCGCCGCGATCGCGCCCTGAAGCCAGCCATGGGCGCGGGTGACCGCCACCCCCATGTCGAGCCCCTTGGCCAGCCCGGCAGCGATCGCCGAGGACAGCGAACATCCGGTGCCATGCGTGTTGCGGGTGGCATGGCGCGCGGCGCCGAGTTCAAGCGGCTGCGGCCCGACCAGGACATCGGTGCAGAAGTCTCCCTCCCCGTGTCCGCCCTTCATCAGCACCTGCTGCGCGCCCATCGCCCGCAGACGCTCGCCCTGTTCGACCATCTCGCCGCTGTTGCGCGCCGGCTCGCACCCCAGAAGCCAGGCGGCCTCGTGCAGATTGGGCGTGAGCAGGGTGGCAAGCGGGAGCAGCTTTTCACGCAGCACCGGCATCGCCTCGGCCGCGATCAGCGCATCGCCTGATTTTGCCACCATCACCGGATCGAGCACGACCGGAACCGGCCGCCGGCCAAGCCACACGGACAGACGCTCGGCGACGCAGGCCACCGCCCCGGGGTCGCCCAGCATACCGATCTTGACCGCGCTCACCGCGAGGTCGTCAAAAACCGCGTCGATCTGGGCGGCGATCATCGCCGGGCTCACGGCATCGACCATCGTAACGCTGCGCGTGTTCTGCGCCGTCACCGCGGTCAGCACCGAGGCCCCGTAAACCCCGAGCGCGGAAAAGCTTTTCAGGTCGGCCTGGATCCCGGCGCCGCCGCCGCTGTCCGAGCCGGCGATGGTCAGGGCAATCGCAGGTATGTGAATGAATGATGCTGCTGCTGGCATGGCCGACGCTCCGGTTGTGGCGGGTGGCGGCGGCATCGGGAAGGGATCGCGCGCGGTTGCGCTGGAACAGGCGGGCCTGTTCCACTCTACCCTTCCCTCCGCCGGCATGACCCGGTTCAGGTTCGATGGGTTGACGCTGTCGCGCCTCTCAGCCCCGTCAGGGACACCCCAAGCGTATGAGTTCCGTGCGTCATCTTAACGCGCAGGTTACCGCTTGCAAGGGTCATGGTTTCCGTCCTTCGCGGGGGCCGGCTGATTCGTCGGCGGCGCGGACTTCCGCCCAGATTGCAATCCGTCGGATGCCTGCCCGCCAGAGCTGCGGAGCGGAGACGGTGGCTTTTGCGGTGCAGAAACCGGAGCATTTGCCGCTATCCCGTTGCCTGGGCATTTTATTCTGCAGGATTGGCCGCTTCGGTTTGCAATTGCAGCATGACCCGAAAGAATTTGTAGCGCAAACGAGATTAATGCTGTAGCGTGAAAGGGCATTCAACAGCGAATGCGGCCATATCACCCGATGCCCTGTGCGAACGGCGTGAATGACCACCAAATCCCAGACATAATTGCACTGGCAATACGCAACGCTACTCGTGTTGTGCGTGCAATCCACTCCGCATAAACGGGAGGAAATATTCATATGAGTATGGATGGAACAGGCGCGGATTCTGCGCTCCACGGAACGCGTATCAGAGCGGCAATCGACGTCGGTGGAACATTTACCGATATTTTCGTTCTCGACGCAAATGGCAACCAGACGGTGGCAAAAGTCGCGAGCACCAAGAACCCGATTGACGCCATCATGAACGGTGCGGAGGCAGCCAATATAAACTGGAAAGACGTGGAACTTTTCACGCATGGAACGACCATTGCGACCAATGCTCTCATCACCCGGAATTTCAAACCTGCGGCAATGGTGACGACGCGCGGATTCCGCGATGTTCTGGAAATCGGCCGTGGCACACGCGAAGATCCTTGGGATGCCTACAAGGAGGGGACGCCGCCCTATATCCGCCGTCGGGATCGTCTGGTTGTCAGCGAGCGCATCAATTACCGCGGCGAAATCGTCGAGCCGATGGACGAAAATGAAGCTCGCGAAGTGGCCCGAATTCTCCGCAAGCGCAATGTCACCGCCGTCGCGATCTGTTTCATCAATGCCTATATCAACGGCGAGCATGAAATGAGAATGGCCGAGATACTTGCCGAGGAACTCGGCGAGGATGTGGCCATCACGACCTCGCACGAAACCCATCCCGAAATCTTCGAGGACGACCGGTTTTCGACCACGGTTGCCAACACGATCCTTGCGCCGATCATCCGGCCCTATGCGCGCGATCTCGACCAGCGGACGACCGCAAGCGGATACGAGGCCGACGTTCTGCTCCTGCATTCGGGCGGCGGCGTGATGACACCGGCGACGGCCGAGAAATACGCGGCGCGGCTTGCCGCATCGGGGATCGCCGCCGGCGCCATCGCCAGCAAGTATTTCGCCAGCCTCTGCGGCCACAGCAATGCGATCGGCCTCGACATGGGGGGAACCTCGGCGGATATCTCGCTGGCGGAAAACGGGTCGCTGCGCATGACCGACAAGTGGGAGGTCGACTGGGGCCACCCGATCTGCTTCCCTTCGGTCGAGGTTCTGACCATTGGCGCCGGGGGCGGTTCGATTTCCTGGATCGACAAGGCCGGCTCGCTGCGCAACGGTCCGCAATCCGCCGGCTCCGTGCCCGGCCCTGCCTGCTACAAGGCCGGCGGCTTCGATCCGACCAACACCGATGCGAACATCATCCTGGGGCGTGTCGGCACCGAACTCGCCGGCGGCAGCATGAAGCTTGACCGCGAGGCAGCCATCGAGGCGATGCAGAAGGTGGCCGAGCCGCTCGGGCTCGACATCATCGACGCGGCACTCGCCACGCTGCGGGTCGCGAATGCCAACATGGCCGATGCGGTCCGCCTGATCTCGATCGCCCGCGGCCATGACCCGCGCGATTTCGCGCTCGTGGCCTTCGGCGGTGCCGGACCGCTGCACGGGGTGGACATCGCCCGCGAGCTCAACGTGCCGATGGTGATCGTGCCGCCCAACCCGGGGGTGACCTCGGCGGTCGGCTGCATGCTGGTCGATGTGCAGCATGACGTGACGCAGATGTTCCTCAAGGACGCGGCCGAGGCCGATCCGACGGACATCGAAGCCACCTTCCGCAAGATCGAAGCCGAGGGCCGCGAGCGGCTTGAACGCGACGGTGTGGCCGAAGAGGACATGACCTTCCAGCGTTTCGTGGACATGCGCTATCGCGGTCAGTGGCGTTCGCTCGCGGTTCCGGTTCCGGGCGAAATCAAGTCGATGAAAGATGCCGTTTCGATCTTCCACGACGAATACGAAAAGGCGCATAACTTCCGGCGGGAGGATTTCCCGGTGGAAATCTATCGCCTGACCGTTCGTGCCATCGGCGTCACTCCGAAACCGACCTTCCCGAAAGTCGAAATCGACAGGAATGCGCAGGCAACGCCCAAAGGATCGCGCGAGGTCTGGTTCCACGGGCAGACGAAGGCCGTCCCCACCAATCTTTACGACCGCGATGATCTTCCGGCGGGTGTGACGATCAACGGACCGGCGATTATTGATCAGCTCGACTCGACCACCGTCATTCCGCCGGACGCCACGGCCTATATCGACGAATGGCTGAATATCCAGATCAACGTCAATACCGCATGAACGCCGCGTCCGACGCGACATCGAAAGGAAACGACATGACACAACCGACCAAATTCACCGGCCTGTCCGACAAGGGAATTCAGTTTCCCCCGGCACCCGAAGACCGGAAGACCGAATTCCAGACCAGCCTTGACCCGATCACGTTCGAGGTGCTGCGAAACTCCTTCGTCAACATCGTCGACCAGATGGCCGAGCAGCTTCTCCGGACCTGTTATTCCTTCGTGATCTATTGCCGCGACTTTTCCTCGGGGCTGAGCGATCCGCAGGGCAATCTCGTGATGCAGGGGACCGGCGACATTGCCGCCCACGTGGGAACGCTCCATTATACCTGCAAGGCGGTGATCGAGGAATTCGGCGACGATATCCACCCCGGCGACGTCTTCATCATCAATGACCCGTTCCGCGGCGGCAGCCACTTCAACGACACCCGGATCCTGCGCCCGATCTTCTACAAGGGCGAGCTTCTCGGCTATTCGCAGGCCAATGGTCACTGGGCCGATGTGGGCGGCGCCGCACCCGGTTCGTTCAACATCACCGCGCTTGACCATATGGGCGAAGGGCTGCGCATCACCCCGGTCAGGGTCTGGAGCAAGGGCGTCTGGAACGAGGACGTGGCGCGTTTCATCGCGGCCAACACCCGCAACCCCGGCGACATCATCGGCGACATGCAGGCACAGGCCGAAGCCACCGCGGTTGCCGAGCGCGAAATCGTCCGGCTCTGCGACAAGTACGGGGTCGACACGATCCGCACCGCCTTCCAGGAGGTGCAGGATTACGTCGAGGTGCTCATGCGCGCCCGGCTGTCCGAGCTGCCGGACGGAACCTGGTATGCCGAGGATTACATCGACCAGGATCCCAAGCTCGAGGAAGGGCTGATCCCGATCAAGATCAAGTTCACGATCGACGGCAACCACGCCCATTACGACCTGTCCGGTTCACACCCGCAGATCTCGACCTTCCTCAACGCGGGATACGGGGGCGCCTTTGCGGGGATCGTCGCCGGGACCAAGTACCAGTTCCCCGAGCTGCCGCTGAACTCCGGGCTTTACCGCGCGGTGACGGTCAACGTCGGCGAACCCGGCACCGTGGTCAACGCGGAATGGCCAAGCCCATGCGCGGGCTTCTGTTCCGGGCCATTCGAAAAGCTCATGAACTCGGTGTTCGGTCTCTGGGCGGAAATCCTGCCAGAGCGAACCATGGGCTGTGCCTTCAACCTTGAATATCTGCTGGTCGGCGGGCGCGATACCCGGCTCGAGGGGCGACCTTACTTCATGTGGTACGACTGGATGGCCGGCGGCTGGGGCGGCCGCAACGGGCGCGACGGGTTCAACGCGACGGCCCCGGTCTTTGGCGCGCAATACGGCATCCAGCCGCTCGAAGGTCAGGAACGGCTCGCTCCGGTGCTGACGAAATGCCATGACCTCGTGCAGGACTCGGCCGGCCCGGGCGAGGCGCGCGGCGGGCTCGGCGCCGAAAAGGGCGGCTCCGTCTTCGAGGGCGAACGCATCGTGGTCTCCTACTGCTGCGACCGCGAACGTTCGGTCACATGGGGCATGTGGGGCGGCCTGCCGTCGATCCCGCACGGGGTCTGGCTCAACAAGGGGACCGAGCGGGAGCGCTATCTCGGCTCGATCTTCTCGACCCTGCCGATCGACGTGGATGACGTGTTCACACGCCCCTCCGCCGGTGGCGGCGGTGTCGGCGATCCGCTCCTGCGTGACCCGGAACTGGTCTGCGACGATGTCACCGATGAATATGTGAGCGTCGAACGCGCCCTGATCGACTACGGGGTCGTCATTCGCGAAATCGACCGCGATCTCGCCCAATACGAGGTCGATCACGAGGCAACCGAGCGCGAGCGCAAGCGGATCGCTGAATCCCGCATCGGCTGGCTCGAACAGGATGCCGAGGAAATCGCGCGGAAATATCGCGACGGCGACCTCAACGTGATGGACTGCGTGCGTCAGTATGGCGTGATCCTCGACTGGGGTGACGGCACCCTTCTGCCGACGACGACCCAGCAGTTCCGCGCCATGCTCAAGCGCCGGGTCGTGCCCTACTGGGGCAAGACGCTGGCCGTCCTGAGCGAGGAAGCGTCCCAGAGAAACAAGGCGGCCTGATCGACAGCGCCTTGTCAGGATGAGGCGGCTTGGGTCGCCGCCTCATCCACAATGTCCCCTTGAACCCGAGGATCAGGAGCCCGAGTGAATTGATGGTGAAAAGTTCCCGCCTGAGAGTGCCGGTATTCAAAACAAGAAACTGCCAAGTATGAACACGGAACCGGAATATTTCTGCGCCCGAATTTTTTTCATCAGCATGCTCGGAGAAGCGATCGGAAGACCCTGAGATTTCAAGGTGGCCATATCTGAAAACACCATGTGCGACATTCGCAAATGGCAATCACCGGGCACAGGTGACTGCGTTTTCACTGACAGCCCGGACATTGGCGAAAGCCAGCCAACGGGAGAATAAAAATGACCACCGCCAGCGGAATTCCAGAACCGGAAATCATATATCAGGACGAACCGGAAGTCCTTCGCCAGGCCGCAGCCGAAGATTTTTCGCTGCATATCGTTCCGCCAACCTGGCGAAGTTCTCGTTTTTCACTATCCATGGCATGGTTCGGCCTCATGAGCGCCATGTTCTGGGTTGTGGTCGGCAGCACCGTCGCGCTGACCGTCGGCACCGTGGACACATTGATCGGGATTGCCCTGTCCACCGTGGTTTACGGCCTCCTCTGCAACGTGGCGGCACGGTTTTCCGCGCGCAGCGGCACCAGCGTCGCCCTGTTTTCACGGGCGGTCTTCGGCCAGGTCGGCGCGACATTCGCCGCCCTGCTGTTCGGCGTGACGATCACCTATTACGCGATCGCCGAAGGCTCGATCGTGGCCATCGCGCTGCAGGACTATTTCGGCGGGCCGATGAGCCTCTGGTATTTCATCGTCTGTCTTTACAGCGCACCGCTGGTCATGCGCGGGGTGAGAACCTGGCTTGACCGGATCAACGGGATCCTGCTGCCGCTCTATGTGTTCGGGCTCATCGCCTGCGTGATCTGGGCTTCGGCAAGACATGGTTATTCCGGCGAATGGCTGACCTATTTTCCGGCCGTAGAGGCCGATCTCGGCGTTCCGGGGTGGTGGTTCGCGTTCACCGTCTACATGGGCGTCTGGGTCGTCGTGATGATGACATGGGACGTGGCCCGGTTCGGCCGCAAGGAAGATGCGCCGGCGAACGGTAATTTCAGCTTCGGCATTCCGTTCTACGTGGTGACGCTGCTCATCAACGGCGCCATCGGGATCTTCATCGCCCATACGATTCCGATCGAGGGCGAGCTTTCCGAGACCTCCGCGATCATCGGCATCGTTGCGCTGATGGGGCCGTTCGGCGTCATCCTCGTCTGGGCCAGCCAGACGCGGATCAACACGATCAACTTCTATCTGTCATCGACGAACATGCAGAACTTCTTTGCACGGGCGTTCAAGATTTCATGGCCGCGGACGGTCTGGGTGATCATCATGACCGTGGTGATATTCCTCGTGATGCTCACCAACGTCTTCGATTATCTGCTTCTGACATTGCAGTTCCAGGGCGTCATCATCGTTGCCTGGGTCGGTGTCGCCATGACGCATATCGGCTGGTGCTATCTGCGCGGGGTCAAGGCCGACATGCTCGAATTCCGGCCGGGCCGCGTTCCGATGATCAATCCGGGCGGGCTTGGCGCATGGATCATCGCCTCGATCACGGGCTGCCTGATGCTGATCTTTGGCGGCAGCTTTGGCGGCATCTGGGGCCCTCCGGTCACGCTGGTCATTGCCGTCGCCATTTACGCGGCGTCGCTCGGCATCGCGCGGATGAACTGGTACATCATGGACCGCCCGCACGACCCCCGCAACGAGGTCGACGATCCCTGGTCAGCGAGAATTCGCTGCCATGTCTGTCACCAGGCCTATATCGCCCATGAAATGGATCGCGATCCGTCGGCCGGACATGCTCCGATCTGCCTCGCCTGCGCGTCGGACCAGAGCGAGTTCCTGAAGGCGGCACGGGTCGAAGCCGGGCAATATGTCCGCGAATCCGAACCGATCAAGGCGCCGGTCGGGGCCGGTTGAGCCTGTGCTCGAAACAGAAGGTTGCAGCCCGGAGCGGCTGCAACCCACCCCGCCAGCAGATGCGACAAGCCCCCGGCCACCGGGCCAGGCCCTGTCCATCTTCGACACTGAACATGGCAGCATCAGGGCAGGATCACGCCCGAAATGAGTGAATTTCCGCCCATGGATCAACCACAGCCCGAGCGCCGGCCCTCTTCGCCCCGGGCATCATCCATGAATTGAACGGCAGCGGCGGACATGCAACATTCAATCCCGTGGTCGATGAATATTTCAGGCACAGGTTCAGGTTTTGGTATTGCCGCCTGCCCTGTAACTTAACGGAGGCTTGCTGATATGCCGTCTGACAATGACATCAACATAGGCGTTCTGTTTTCGACATCCGGGTGGACATCGGTTACCGAACGCAGCATGTTGTCAGCCACCAGATTTGCAATTGAAGAAATAAATGCCGATGGGGGAATAAACGGGCGCCGGCTGAATGCCGTATATGGCGACCCCAAAGGCGAAACATCGGCTTACGAGAAAATGGCACAGGAGCTTCTGACCGAAAAATCGGTCCGGGTGATCCTGGGATGTTATACCTCGAGCCAGCGCAAGGCCGTTCTGAGCGTGCTCGACAGGGAAGCCGGGCTTCTGTGTTATCCGGCGCAATACGAGGGTTTCGAATATTCGGGGAACGCTGTCTATTTCGGGGCCGTTCCGAACCAGAACAGCTTTTTCCTTGGCAGCTACCTTCTCGAACATTACGATCCGCGGGTCTTTATCGTCGGGTCCGATTATGTGTGGCCGCGTGAATCGGGCCGGATCATGGGCGAACTGGTCCGCTCGAACGGCGGTGAAATCATCGGCGAGCACTATCTGCGCGAAGATGCGTCCCTGGACGAGTTCTACTTGCTGATCAAGGAGATAAACCGCCGCAGGCCGAGCGTCATATTCAACAATTTCGTCGGCAGCTCGAATGTGAACTTCTACCGGGCCTATGCGGAAAGCGGTCTCGACGCGCAGCAGCTCCCGGTCGCGAGCCTGACGACGAGCGAGGCCGACATAAAGGAAATCGGTGCCGCCGCCATTGGCCATATAACGGCCGCCGCATATTTCCAGTCGCAGGACAATCCGATGAACCGGCTTTGCCTGCAACGATATCAGGCGAGCGAAGGAAAGCCGGTGAGCGTCAATATGTGCTGGGAAGCGGCCTATACGCAGACCCATGTGGTTGCGCAGGCCATGCAGAATTGCGATTCGGACAATTTCAACCAGATACGGTCGGCAATTTTCACGTCCTCGTTCAATTCACCGCAGGGGCGCGTCACCATCGACCCGTCCAATTCGCATCGCTATATCTGGCCAAAGATCGGGGCGGTGAGAGAAGACGGGCAATTCGACATTATTGCCGCCTCAAGCGAAGCCATACGTCCCGACCCTTATCAGGCCAATTACACGCTGAATGATGACGGGTTATTCGATATTCACGACCAGCTTTCAACGGTCCGGCCCAGCAAGATCCGCTGTTAGAGAAATGTGTCCCGTCTCATGGTCTTTCGAACGCAAGGTAGAACCCCGAATGGCTCCCCAGCAAAAGGCCCCCGATATGCGAGCTGCTCGTGCCTTACATGAGTCCGGTGAAAAGGAGAGTCCGGTCTTTGTCAAGGATCTCCGTTCGCTGCGTATCCTTCTGGTCCAGCCTAAAATCAGCGAGGGCGCCGCGCTCAAATCCCATCTGGTCAGGATCGGTTGCCGGGTAAACGAAGTCTGGCCCCCGCCGCCGGATTACGGTGAGGATATCGACGTCGTTTTCGTCATGGTCGACAAGGTGATCGAGGACAACGAGACATTTCAGTGGAATGCAAGCGCTCCGCCCGCGGTGCTCATTGCGGTCATTGATTACGAAAGCCCGCTTGCGATCGACCGTCTTTTGCGAATGCGCGCCAATGCCGTCATCGGGCTGCCGATCCGGCCGTTCGGCATCCTCACCAACCTGCTGGTGACGGTGAACAACTATCGGCGCGAACAGAAGCTGCGCTCCGCCCTCAGCCGGCTGGGGGCCAAGCTGGAAACCTGCCGGACGGTGGAGCGCGCCAAGCTGGCCATGATGCTGACCAGCAATCGGTCGGAAAAGGAAGCCTATGACCGGCTGCGCCGGCTGGCGATGGAACGGCGGACCACCGTCGATGTCATATCGGAGGAAATTCTCGGCGTGCTCGACTGGAACGACAACGAGGCGCTGTCGTTTCTGAACGAGCTTCGCGATTCGGAGTGTTCCTCGGGCTGACAGCCGGGCGGCGCGCCTGCGGCGGGTCCGGGTCGGGGTGCTCTCTTGCGCGGCCGCGGCTGCGTGTGCATATGCTGACGATCGCATGACCCGGCCTGGAGGTCCGCCCTTGTCATCCCGCCTGCCGGAAGCGACCGATGCCCCGCATCCCGGACTGCTGCCCCGGCTGGCCGGCGTCCTTGCCATTGTCGCCCTGCTCTGCCTCATCCTCGCACCCCATGCGAATGCCGGGCCGGGCGGGGACGAGCGCCTTTTCGATCAGCCCCGTTTCCTGCTGGCCGGCAACGAACCGCAGCCCCGCGTGGCGGCTCGGGCGGACGACGAGCCCGCGGGCCCGCCGGGTCCGGCGGCGGATGTCATTGCGGACCGTGCACCAGCAGTTCTGCTGTCGGCCGGCCGCCGCCCAGCCTGGGCGCGGGCAAGCGCCCTGCCCCGCCGCGCCACGCCGGAGAGCCACGCCCCGATCCGCGCACCGCCCCTGTTCCCTTCTGCCGGAGCCTCGCCGCTCCGCGGCTGAGGCTTCTTCACCGCGCCTGCCCGCCCTGCGGGCCAGGCGCCGTTCCGGGATTCATCGGCGCCGGTTCTGCCCGTGCGCAAGGCCGGCCCGGAGGACAGACCATGAAGAAAGACGGCGCGGCCCATGTGGTCGTTTCCTGGATCATCATCATCGCCATCACCGCGGCGCTGGTGCTGATCGGGAAATATTTCGCGGGATTCTGACCCCGCACCCCGGGGGCCTGCGGGCCCCCGGATCCGCCGTATCCGCATCACTCGAACACGAAGGCCGGCACGAAATCCGGTGGCGCAAGCGAACCCTCGGGGCCGATCTCCCGCACGTTTTCGGGGGTGACCAACTGGATCCGGGGACCGGCATGGCGGACTTCAAGCCGCCCTTCCACCGCACGCACCGCCATCTCGATCGCAAGCCGCCCCTGCATGACCGGAAAATCCGTCGGCGCGGCAATGACCCGTCCGCGCCGGAGCGCCCGATAGACCGCGTGGGTCATGTAATCCGAAACGATTCCAACACGATCCGACAGGCCGCGCGCGCGCAGTACGGAAATGGCCGCTTCGGCCGTGGGTGCGCTGCCGACCAGATAGGCGATGCCGGGGTGGGCATCGAGCACCTCCTCGACCAGCCGCACCTGGATTTCGCGGCCGGTATCGCCGAACTGCGTCGCCACCACCCGGGCCGAGCTTTCGCGGATCCCGTCGCGAAAGCCCGCCTCGACGAACTGCACCCAGCCCGCCCCTTCGGGCCCCGGAAACCAGGCCAGATCGACCGGCTCCGACCCCTTGGGGTGGCGTTCGGCGATCACCCGGGCTGCGGCATTTCCCATATCGTACCAGGACACCGCGGCCTTGGCGGAGATTCCCTCGTTGGCGATGTCATTTACCGCCGAGATGACCGGGATCTGTCGGGAAATGCGCGCGATCACCGGGCTCAGTCCCTCGTAGGACACCGTCACCACGATCAGCGCATCGGCCCCCTGCGCGACGCAATCCTCGATCTGTTCGATCTGGCGGTCGAGGTTGGGATAGCCGCCGGCGTCGAGCATGTGGAAACGGACACCGAGGCGGCGCGCCTCTTCGACCATGCCGTAATTCATGCTGAGGTAATAGGCGTCCTTCATGTGCGGCAGGGCCACGCAGAAGTTCCAGTCCTGCTCGGCCCGCTCGAGCGGCTCGTAATCGAGCGGCACCGCAGGGCTGTCGTAATCGAACGGAATCGTGCGCTGCTCGAGCGCCCAGGTCTCCGCCAGGGCCGCGGCAGGCATCAGCAGGCAGGCGAGGATCAGCGGCAGGCGCAACCTTGTTCTTCCGGTCATGACAAATCCCTGTAGGCTGGGAGTCATAGAACCCCGACCGGCAAGGGAGTGCAATGTTCGGAAACGCAGGATTGGGCGCGCGGCTGCTGCTGGCCTTTGCCGTCATCGCCGGTCTGCCGGTGCTCGCGGATATTTTCGGCTGGTTCGAACTGCGCGATGTGGCGCGCGAACAGACCGCCATGATCGACGAAACCATTCCGATGATCGCCGAGGTGCGCACCATCGCCGAGGAAAGCGCCCGCATCGTTGCGCTTGCCCCCGAACTGGCGCAGGTGCGCACCCAGGCCCAGCGCCGCCAACGGTCGGATTTCCTCCTGACGCAGATCCTGGCGCTCGAACAGCGGCTCGAGGACAAGCACGGCCCGGCCAGCGGGCCGGGCTACGGGCGGATCCTCGCGACGCTCCGGCAGGTCGGGGAACAGATGACGGCGCTTGACGACCTGGTGCGCCAGCGCATTGCCCAGACCCAGCAGCGCGATGCCAAGCTCGCGGTGGTCGGCGAGGCCACCAATATCCTGCTCGAGATGGCCGATACCCTGGTCGCTAACGCGCAGATGGGCACATCGGCGATGATCTCGAACATCTATGACCTGAGCGCGGAGGGCGAAGGATCCGAGAACAGCCGGCTCGATGCGCTCGACAAGCTGATCGAGGTGGATCTGTTCCAGCTTGGTCTGATGTTCGAATTGCGCTCGCGCAGTTCGGAAATCGGGCTGATGGCGAACCGGATCGGCGGCATCGGCGATCCAGAGACGCTGCAGGATCTCGAGGCGGGGCTGATCGAGCGAATCGAAATTCTCAGGCGGCGCATCGCGTCGGTGCGCGACCCCGGCCGGGCGCTGCAGGCGGCGGAGCTGCTCGAAAAGATCACCCTGCTGACCGAGGCCCGCCCCGGCGAGTCGAGCGCGCTTGGCGCCTCGGCCAACATCCTGCGGCTCGACGGGCAGATCGCCGCCGGGCAGAACCAGTTGCGCAGCACCTCGCTGCTGCTCGGGCACGAAGCGGATGCGGCGGCCATGCAGGCGCAGGAACATGCCGGCCAGCGGGGCGTGCATTCGCTCGCCGCGATCCATGACGTGCAGATGCGCAATCTGGTCGCCGGCGCGATCGCCATGCTGATTTCGCTGCTGGTGCTGTGGTTCTACATTCGCGGCAACGTGACCCGCCGACTGGACCGGCTGTCGAACCGCATGAGCGCCCTGGCCGCCGGGCGGCTGCACGGCGCGATTCACCCCGAGGGCCGGGACGAGATCGCGCGCATGGAAACCGCGGTCGAATTCTTCCGCCAGCAGGCGCTGACCAACCAGGCCCTGCAGGAGGAGCGCGACCGCAACGCGGCCGAGCTTCTCGAGCACCGCAACGAGCTCCAGCGCCTGGTGAACGAACAGACCGAAGAGCTGCGCGGCGAGGTCGCGGCCCATACCGCCGCCCGCCGCGAGGCCGAGGCCGCCACCCGCGCGAAGTCCGAATTCCTCGCCATGATGAGCCATGAAATCCGCACGCCGATGAACGGGGTGCTCGGGATGCTGCGCAAGCTTTCGCATGACCGGGCGAACTCGGGCGGCGACGAGGACGTGCAGGTCGCGCTTTCGTCGGCGGAAAACCTGCTCGGGCTGCTCAATGACATTCTGGATTTTTCCCGCGCCGAACGGGGGGAGTTCCCGAACGAGGAACAGGTGTTCTCGATCCCGAAACTCGTGCACGACATTGCCCTGCTCATGCGCCCCGAAGACGCCGAGGAGCCGGTTCAGGTTCTGGTCGATGCGCAGGGCGACCTTCCGCTGGCGGTGCGGGGCGACATGGTCAAGCTGCGGCAGGTTCTCTTCAACCTGGTCTCGAACGCGCTCAAGTTCACCGACGAGGGCACGGTCGTGCTGCGGGTGCGCCAGAAACACGTGCCCGGTACGGAGATGCCGCTCTTTTTCTTCGAGGTGAGCGATACCGGGCGCGGCATTTCGGCAGAGGCGCTCGAACGCGTGTTCGAGCCCTTCGAGCAGGAACGCAGCCCCAATGGCCACAGCCTCGGGGGCACCGGGCTCGGGCTCGCAATCTGCCGCAAGTTCGCCGATGCCATGGGGGCGACGCTCGGGGTCGAAAGCCGCCTCGGGGTCGGTTCGGTGTTCACGCTCTGCGTCCCGCTCGCGCTGGCGGATCCGGCTCTGCTGACGCCGCCCGATCGCCCCGCGCCGCTGCCCGCGGCCGATCCGCTCGAGGTGCTGGTGGTCGAGGATCACGAAATCAACCGCCGCGTCGCACGCGCCTATCTTGAACGGATGGGCCATCACGTGACCTGCGTCGCCACCGGCGAGGAGGCGCTGGAGCGGCTGCGCCTGCAACAGTTCGAACTGGTGCTGATGGATGTGAACCTGCCGGGGAAAAGCGGGCTCGAGATCGCGCGGCTGATCCGCGCCGATGCCGACCCTGCGCTGGCGGATCTGCCGCTGATCGCGATCTCGGCCCATGCGGCGGATGACCAGATCGAGGATCAGCTTGCCGCCGGCATGGACTGTTTCGTCACCAAGCCCGTTTCGCCGGAGCGCCTTGCCGAGGCGATTGCCGAGGTGCTGGCCGGGCGGCGCCGGAAGGTGTTCCCCTCGCCCCGCAGCGCCGCCGTGCCCCCCGCCGGCCCCCGCACCCGCCTTCTGGCGGGAACCATCGCCGATCTCGGGGCCGAACAGGCGGGCGCGCTGGCCCGACTCTATCTCGAACGCCTCGAGGTGGACATGGCGCGCATCCGTGCGGCAGCCGCGGCCGGCGACAGGCCCGCGCTTGCCGCCGAGGCGCACCGGGCCCGGGGCGCGGCCTCGAATTTCGAGGTCTCCGACTTCCTCGCGACCCTCACCGGCCTGGAAAAATCCGCGCGCAGCGGTGAATCCGCCAAGACCCTTGCCCCCCAGCTCCAAACGCTGGAGCGGCAGGCGCGGGATCTGCGCGCAGGGATGCAGGCCGAGCTTGCCCGGCTTGATTCTGGCGGCGGGGGTCAGCCCATGTTGGCCGTGAACACATAGCCTTCGCCGTGAGATGTGGTGATGAACCGCGCCGCGCGGGGATCGTCGCCAAGCTTCTGGCGCAGGCGCCGGATCAGCACGTCAATGGTGCGGTCCGATCCGCTTTCGTGGCGCCGCGCCATGGCATGCAGCAGCGCATCCCGGCTCAGCACTTCGCCCGGCTGCGCGGCGAGCGCCCGCAGGATCTCGTATTCGCCCCGGGTCAGCGGGATCAGCCGCCCTTTGGGGTCGTGCAACTGGCGGGTCAGGATGTCGAAAACGAACCCCTCGAAGCGCAGCGTCCGGTTGTTGACATGACGCAACTGGGTCGTGCGCCGCAGCAGGTTCTTGATCCGTGCCAGAAGCTCGCGCCGGTTGAACGGCTTGCAGACATAGTCGTCGGCGCCGATCTCCAGCCCGACGATACGGTCCACATCCTCGGTCAGGGCGCTGATCAGGATGATCCCGACCTCGGAAATCGCGCGCTGTTCGCGGGTGATCTGCAACCCGTCCTTGCCCGAAAGATTGACGTCGATCAGCAGCAGATCGGCCGGATCCGCCGCCAGGATCGCTTCGGCCGCCGCTGCATCATCGGCGACGCTGATGCGATAGCCGCTCTGGTCGAGATAGGCGGCAAGTGTCGCCCGCGTGACGGGTTCATCCTCGATGATGAGGATATGCGGTGTGTCGCGCATTGTCATGGTCGTCCTCCCCGGGGCGACTGTTAACAATGTTTCACATCCCGGACCAGCCTGTTCATGGGAAAGGTCTGACATGTTCATAACCGCTCCCTAGGATCGAATCGAGGGGAGATCACTCCCCCGCAACGATCCGGCGGCATTTTCGACCGCCGTAACAACAGGGAAACCAAATGAAAAAGACCACGATACTTCTGTCCACCGCCGCCGCACTCGCCCTGTCCGGGCAGGCCGCGCTCGCCCAGGATTCGAGCGATCCGGTCATCATTCCGATTCACAACTGGTCGAGCCAGATCGTCATGAGCCACATCTACGGCGACATGCTCGAATCGATCGGCGACAACGTCGAATACGTCTCGACCGACAGCCAGGCGGTTTACGAGGCGATCCGCCTCGGCGATGCCACCGTGGAGCTCGAAGTCTGGGAGGGCGCCTTTGCCGCCGCCTTCAACGCCGCGGTCGAAAAGGGTGGCATCCACGACGCGGGCGATCACGATGCCATCACCCGCGAGGACTGGTGGTATCCGCTCTGGACCAAGGAATCCTGCCCCGGCCTGCCCGACTGGGAAGCGCTGAACGAATGTGCGGCGGTCTTCGCCACCCCGGAAACCGGCGAAAAGGGCCGCTTTCTCGGCGGACCGGTGGACTGGCTGAAGCACGATCAGGAACGTGTCGAAGGCATGGACATGAATTTCGTCGTGGTGAATGCGGGCTCCGCCTCCTCGCTCTGGGCCGAAGTGGCCGCAGCCGAGCGCAACAAGACCCCGATCGTCCTGTTCAACTGGACGCCGAACTTTGCCGAAGCTGTCTGGCCCGGTGAATTCGTCGAATTCCCCGAATGGGAAGAGGGCTGCGACACCAATCCCGAGGTCGGGCTGCATCCGGACCGGGTCTATGACTGCGGCAACCCCGCCGACGGCTACCTGAAAAAGGCCGCCTGGGACGGCATGGAAGAGAAATGGCCCCGCGCCTACTGCGTGCTGCAGAACGTCTCCTTCACCAACGAGCAGATCGCCGAAATGGCCAAGCTCGTCGATGTGGACGAACTCGAGCCGGAAGAGGCCGCGGTCGCCTGGATGGAAGACAACGAGGACAGCTGGAAGCCGGCCATCGACGCCTGCCCCGAGTGATCCGCGCCTGATGCGCGCCCGGGGTCGCGGCGACCGACCGGCCCGACCCCGGACCATCCATTTCCGAACCCTGCCCGCCTTTTCACGGACCCGCTTCATGGAAGCGCGTGCAGGACTGCCACTCTCCCGGGACTGGCCCCCGGGTGAGTGGCAACCAGAAGGGAAAAGCCAATGACAGCCCAGCAATCCGTGATTTCCTGCAAGAGCGTCTGGAAGCTCTTCGGGCCCAGTCCCGAACATTATTTCTCTACCCTGCACGGCGCCCCGAGCTTCGAGAGCATCCGCGATGCCGGCTATATCGCCGCGGTGCGCGATGTCACGCTCGACATTGCGCGTGGCGAAATGCTGGTCATCATGGGGCTTTCCGGCTCGGGCAAATCGACCCTCGTGCGCTGCCTGTCGCGGCTGATCGAGATCACCGGCGGCGAAATCCACGTGGACGGGCAGGACATCGGCACGCTCAGCGAACGCGAGCTGATCGACCTGCGCCGCAACAAGATGGGCATGGTGTTCCAGAGCTTCGGCCTGCTGCCGCACCGCACCGTGCTCGACAACGTGGCCTTTCCGCTCGAGATGCGCGGTCAGGACCGCCACGAACGCCGCGCCCGCGCCATGGAGGTGATCGAACTCGTCGGCCTCGCCGGGCGCGAAAACTACTTCCCGCGCGAGTTGAGCGGCGGCCAGCAGCAGCGCGTCGGCATCGCCCGCAGCCTCGCCATCGAACCCGACATCTGGTTCCTGGACGAACCGTTTTCGGCGCTCGACCCGCTGATCCGCCGCGAGATGCAGGACGAATTCCTGCGCCTGCAGCAGATGCTGTCCAAGACCATCGTCTTCATCACCCATGATTTCAACGAGGCGCTGCGCCTTGCCGACCGCATCGCCATCATGAAGGACGGCGCGGTCGAGCAATGCGCCCGCCCCGACGAGATCGTGATGAATCCGGCGACCGAATATGTCGCGAAATTCACCCATGAAATCGACAAGGCCCGGGTGGTGCGGGCGCAGGCGCTGATGCAGCCCCTGAACGGCACCGCGCCCGAAGGCGGCACCATTGGCGGCGACCAGACGCTGCATGAACTCGCCCGCCAGATCATCAATGATCCGCGCGACAGCTATCCGGTCTCCGGCAGCGACGGGAAGCTTCTCGGCGTGCTGCCGCGCAAGGCGGCGCTCGACGTTCTGCTAGGAGGCCACGCATGAGCACCATGACAACGAACGCCGCCACACCCGCCGCCACCTTCCTGCCCCGTCACCGCACCGCGCAGGTGATGCTGGCGGCGGCGCTCGTCCTCATCGTTGCCAAGACCGTCCTGCCCGCCGGTCTGGTCCGCCCGCCGGAATGGCTGGTCTGGCCCTTTGCCGACTGGATCAACGCGGCATTCGCATTTCTGCGCGACGATCTTGGCCTGATCCATGTGACCCGGACCATCGCCGACATGATCCAGTGGCTGCTCGACGTGACGGCGAACCTGCTCTACGGCAAGAGCCGCTGGCCCCATCTCGGCCCGATCCCCTGGACCGTGATCGCGGCGAGCGCCGCCTTCGTCGGCTATGCCCTGAACGGCTGGCGGCTGGCGCTGCTTTCCGGGGGCACATTCTGCTGGATCGCGCTCATGGGCCAGTGGACCTGGTCGATGGAGACGCTCTCCGTGATCATGGTCGCCGCCCCGTTTTCGATCCTGACCGGCCTGCTTCTCGGCATCGCCGCCTGGCGCTCGGTGCTGGTGGAGCGGATCCTGAACCCGGTGCTGAACATCGCCCAGTCGATGCCGCATTTCGCCTATATGATCCCGGTGGTCGTCTTTATCGGCGTCGGCCCCAAGGCGGGCGCCGTGGTCACCATCATCTTTTCGGTGCCGCCGATGATCCGCATGACGCTGCTCGGCCTCAGGAAGGTGCCCGAGGTGGTGATCGAAAGCGGCCAGATGAGCGGCGCCTCGCGGTTCCAGATGCTCTGGTCGGTGCGCATCCCGACCGCCCGCACCGAGATCCTGATCGGCGTGAACCAGGTGATCATGCAGTGCCTCGCCATGGTGGTTCTGGCCGCCTTCATCGGCATGCCCGGGCTCGGACAGAAGCTGCTGCAACTGCTGCAGGCGCTGAAGATCGGGCGCTCCTTCGAGATCGGCATCACCATCGTGCTGCTCGCGATCATGCTCGACCGCTGCTCCATCGCCTGGGCGACGCGGCAGCCGCAGAACCACCCCAGGGGCACGCCCTGGTTCATCCGCCACCGCCTGCTGCTCGGCTGGGCCGTGGTGGTGCTGGTGCTCGTCGCACTGGCACAGGTGTTTCCGTTTTTCGAATCGATCGGGCGGCGCCACACGCTCAGCATCGCGGGCCCGCTTGAGGATGCGGTGGGCTGGTTCATCGGTGCCGTGGATCCGATCACCAGGTGGCTGCGCTGGTTCCTCATCACGCAGGTGCTGATCCCGCTGCGCAGCGCCTTCCTGTTCGCGCCCTTCTCGGCGGTGCTGCTGCTGCTGGCGGCGGCGGGCTGGGCCGTGGGCGGCCTGCGCTCGGCGCTCGTGTGCCTTGCCTTCTTCGGCTTCATCGCCATGTCGGGCTGGTGGGACCGGGCCATGATCACGGTCTACACGGTCTTCGTCTCGGTGGTGATCGCGGGGCTGATCGGCTTTCCGCTGGGCATGTGGGGCGCGCGCAAGCAAAGCCGGGCGACCAAGGTGCTGCTGCTCTGCGACAGCCTCCAGACCTTCCCGAGCTTCATCTACCTGATCCCGGTGGTCATGCTGTTCGGCGTGAACGACGTCGCGGTGATCGGCGCCGTGGTGATGTTCGCGGCCGTCCCCCTCACCCGCTACACCATCGAGGGGCTGCGCGGCGTGCCGCCCGAGATGATCGAGGCCGCCGCCATGTCCGGCGCCACCTATCGCCAGACCATGTGGAACGTGCGCCTGCCGCTTGCCCTGCCGACGATCATGGTCGGGCTGAACCAGTCGGTCATGTTCTCGCTGTTCATGGTGATCATCGCCGCCTTCATCGGCACGCAGGATCTCGGACAGGAGATGCAGCGCGCGCTGAGCGCCGCCGACGTGGGCAAGGGACTGGTCCTCGGGACTGCGGTCGCCTTCATGGGGCTGCTGGTCGATCATTTGGTTCAGACCTGGGGCGCGCGCCGTCGCGCGGCGCTGGGTCTGTAAAGGCGGCACCTTCTCCTTCCGCCTTCTCCCGCGGCCCCCTTTCCGACCGGAAAGGGGGCCGATTTCGTCTTGTCTTCCCCGAAGCCGCGCGGCATACCCGTCCGCGGAGACGTGGCCGAGTGGTCGAAGGCGCTCCCCTGCTAAGGGAGTAGGCGGGAAACCGTCTCGTGGGTTCGAATCCCATCGTCTCCGCCACTTCGGTATAAAACCGGGAACGCCGATTCCCGCCGATTTCCCTCCCTTAGTGGCTATCAGCGTCCTCAACAGCGTGTTTTTGCTGCCGTTGATGTAGATCGCGTCGTCCGCGACCTCGACATGGCTCGGGCGAAAGCCCGGACGTGATCCCGCCGATAGCCGCCCTTTTCGAGCCGAAGCCCGGTGCGGGCCTCGGCCGCCAGTTCTCGCACGGCCGCCCCTGTGAGGCCCTTATGGGCCGAGTTTTTCAGCATGGCTTCGGTCCTTACGGCGTCGGCCCGTGCCTGATCCCGTATCGCAGTAAGGCCCGCGATGCGTTCGCCGAGGGCGGATTCGGCCGGGTCGAGCGAACCGGCCTCGATAGCCTCGTAGAGCCGCTTGAGGCGCATGTCGGCCTCGGCCGCGCGCTGGTTCAATTCGGCGATGTGCTGGCCGCGCCGCTCGACGCTCTCCTGCCGGCGATCTAGCAGCGAGGCGAGCACATCTTCGATCCGCTCGGGGTCCAGCAGCCTTTCCTCGATGTGGCTGACCACGATGCGGTCGAGCTTGTCCATCGGGATCGCGCGGCCCTTGCAGCCGGTTTCGCCCTGCCGTGCCCGAATCGAGCAGGCATAATAGCGATAGCGGCCGTTCTTGCCGGTGCGCAGCGTCATCGCGCCTCCGCAATTGCCGCAATGGCAAATGCCCGTCAGCAGGTTCGGGCCGCTGACGACACGCGGCGGCGTCACCTTCGGATTGTTGACCTTCAACCGATTCTGCACGGCCTCGAATATCTCAAGGTCGATCAGGGGCGGCACCGCGACAGTGACGATTTCTTCCTCGGGCTTCACCACGCCCTTGTTGGAGCGGCGATTGAAGCGATGCTCGCCGATATAGGTGCGGCGGGTCAGAACACGATGAAGCTGGCCGATACCCCAACGCCCGCCGTTGCGAGTGAACATGCGATGCTTGTTCAGGTGGTTGACGATGTTCTTGACGCCCATGGGGCCGGACGTGCCGTCGCCTTCCGATGCGAGACGGAAGATCAGCCGCACGGTGTCGGCATGGAGCGGGTCAACCTCCAGCTTCTTCTTCATCTTCGCGCCGCGCTGCTCGGCATCGACAACACGGTAGCCGATGGGAGGAAGGGAGCCGTTCCAGAAGCCTTGCCGCGCATTCTCCTTCAAGGCCCGCATGACGTGCTTGCCGTTCTCCTTCGACTGGTATTCGTCGAACAGCGCCATGATCTGCCGCATCATGACGTGCATGGGGTCGTCGCCCATTTCCTGCGTGATTGACACCAGCTTGACGCCGTTCTTGGCGAGCTTCCTGACGTTGAACTCCAGCTCGAAGTGATCGCGGAAGAACCGGCTGAACGAATGGACCACGACAACATCGAAAGGCGCGGGCTTGGACGTGCCGGCCTCGATCATCCGTTGAAACTCGGGGCGGCGGTCATTGGTGGCCGAAGCGCCCGCTTCCACGAAGGTTTCGACAAGCTGATAGCCACGTGAGGCGCAATAGGCTTCGCCCTGCTTGCGCTGGTCGGGGATCGACACGTCATGCTCTGCCTGCCGCGTGGTGGAGACGCGCAGGTAGAGTGCAGCGCGCAGCGCAACATGGGGACTTTGCATATTCATAGTGCGCCTCCTTTCGCGGCCGGGCGCTGGATCAGCGGCAGTTCCAGCGACACGCGATCGTGCAACACCTTCGGCATCAGCTTTCGACCCTCACCGGGGTCCATGCGGATCAGGCCGTAGCTCGCCATCGTCTTGAGGGTTCGGGACAGGCTCGGTTTGGTCCGCCCGGTGATCTGCGACAGTTCCTCCAGCGAGCCGGGAGACTGCTCGTCGATGACGCGCAGCAACTCGCGGTTCCCGCTGGACAGGATTTGCGCGAAGGATTCCGTTGACGTGAACCACACCTTCGGATCGTCCGCCGCTGGCTTTTCCTCGCCGCGCGCGATCCGCATGGTACGGGCCTTCATTTCTTCATAGTCGGCAATCCCGACTTTCAATGTGGTCATAGGTCACCTCGCTCCTTCAAAACCGCGTCCGCCGCCTGCCAGAAGTCGGCCAACAGCGTGGCCGCATCCTCGTAGGCGTAGGGCTTCACGGTCTGGAGACGATGCCTATGGTCCATCGGCTCGCCCCTCCTGCCTCGGCCGACCGGATGGGCATTGTCGAAACCAACCAGCCGTTCGCCCGAAGGCCCGTGAAGCGTGAGCGAGTAATCGAGGCCGTGCGGCTTTTCCGGCGAGGCCGGAACGCGGGTGACAACGAATTTCACCCAATGGCCGCCCTCGGGATCGACAACGAGCACCTGACCGTCGAGGTGAAGAAGCGTGTCGAGGCTCGGGTCACGATCCTCGCTCATGACTCACTGTTACCATCTGATGGTAACTTAGGCAAGCCTTCATTGTCAGGATCGTCGATTGGCCCGAACAGCCGGTCGAGCACATCCCCGAAATACCGCTCGAAGATTTGCAGTTCTTCCTCGGTGATCGGCACCTTCTCGGGCCAGTCGTCGACGACGGGCAACGACTCCACATCGACGATGCGAAGCGGCGACCTGCGGCGCTCCCGGGCGTCCGGCGTGGGTTCGTCGGCATAGTCGAAAAGATCGTCGGGAAGTGTCTCGGGAACGGGCTGTCGCGGTCGCCCTTTGCGGGCACGGCGGCGCTCTGCGGACATGGAATCCTCCTTGGTTCAGGTGGATTCCGGGGCGCTCTAAGCCCCGGAATTAGGCGAACCATGGAGGGCAGTCGGCGGCCTGTAGCGTGCCGCATTTGCGCCTACGCGCTGGCGGCACCCCTTACGTCATGTCGCAAAGGAGCCCATATCCGACCTACGGTTTCACTCCTGCTCTGGCTGAAAGACCTCTTCGATTGTCAAGCCGAAGAGCCGTGCGATGCTGAACGCGAGCGGAAGGCTTGGATCATAGCGCCCGCGTTCAAGGGCATTCACTGTCTGTCGCGAGACTTTTAGACGGGTGGCGAGGTCCGCTTGTGACCACCCCCTTTGCTGGCGAAACTCCTGAATGCGGTTGTTCATTTGAAGCGCAAACGTCCGATCATGACGCCGACGAACCAGATCGCTGCCATCAAAGGCCACACAGCAAACATTGAGAGCTTCGGAAATCCTGCACCTTCAAGAAAGCCGTAACCGAACGTAATCAAAGCAGTTCCTGCAAATGACAGCGCAAGAGCCTCGAACTGGAGCTTGCGTTGCATTTCGTCCAGATGCCGGATGCTGCGTATAACCACTCCGCAAATGAACGCGGCTGGCAACATCGGGCTAAGTGCAATCAGAGTGCTGGCCGATTGGCTCTCGATACCGCCCGCGAGAACCCGCTGAGAAACGATCAGCATCGCAGCGTAGGTGGCAAATCCGACCAAGAGAAGAAGCAGTCCGCGCATTTTTGTCTCCGCATAGTGTAAAGCATACTTTACTTTTAGGTGGCAAGACAGTGCATGTCAAGCTTACTTTACATTTGGGCGAGTGGCCACTCCGCCCGTATAGCCGTCATCCAACTCGCAAGGTTGCCATAGCGCGCCGAGCCTTGGCGAAACCGCGATCCGTGGCGATGAACCGTTCCAGCATCGGCACGATGAGCTTGATGGGATCGGCAACGGGCTTGCCGGTTTCTCGGGTCAGCACCGTGGCATAGTCGATCAGATCGCGGTTGAGCGTTGCGGGCAGCTCTAGCGTGACTTTCACGGGCTTGTCGTCGGGCAGCGGGCCGAGTTTCAACTTGGTCATGGTCAGCCTCCTGCCGGCTCGAATACAAGGTCGCAGGTGACGATGATCCTGACCGGAAAACCGGGCCTGATCGTCAATGTCGGCGCAACCTGCAACTGGCGTTGGACGATCTGCTGGCCGGCCTGATTGACGGTATCCTGTGCCCCGTCGCGGATGGCGCGGATCAGCCGATCCTCGTCGCTCGTCGCCAGTTCCGTGCCGACTGCGAGCAGCGTGGAAAGCCCTGCCGCCTTCATCAGATCCCACCAATGGTAATCGACGCCATCCTCAAGGCCCGCATAGCCGCTGGCGTCCGCACCCGGCAGGCGCTCCAGAACGATGGAACGGCCGCCTGGCAGGATCAGGCGATTCCACACCAGCAACACGCGACGCTGGCCGAAGGTCACGCCATCGTCGTATTGACCGATGATGCGCGTGCCCTGCGGGATCAGGAGGAGCGAGCCGGTCGGGCTGTCATAGACGTTTTCCGTCACCTGTGCGGTGATCTGGCCCGGAAGGTCGGAACGGATGCCGGTGATGAGCGCCGCCGGGATCACGGCCCCGGCCTGAAGGATGTAGGGCGATGCCGGCGGCGCGACGCGATCCGGGGCGACGGTCTGCCGGTCCACCGGCCCATTGAGGAAGGCGGCATGCCGGTTCTGCCCAGACTCATCTGGTTGTTGTCCGCCTATCCCGCCGATGCTGGGCATTGCCGTTCCGGCTGTCCCACCAGAACGCGGTCCGGACTGGAAGAACACGTTACTGAGGCGGGCCGCCTCATCCCGCCGTTTCAGGCGCCGATCTGGTGTTGGACTTCAGGCGGCTGAAAATTCCGATCACGAAGACGAAGAACACCGGCACGAAGAAGATGGCCAAAATGGTGGCGGCGATCATACCGCCGATCACACCGGTTCCGATGGCGTTCTGACTCGCAGCGGACGGCCCGGTAGCGATTGCCAGCGGCACCACGCCCAGGGTGAAGGCCAGCGACGTCATCAGGATCGGGCGGAAGCGCAGCCGGGCGGCATGGACTGCCGCGTCAATCAGGCTTTCCCCCTCCTGCCGCAGATCCTTGGCGAATTCCACGATCAGAATGGCGTTCTTCGCCGACAACCCCATGATCGCAATGAGCCCCACCTTGAAATAGATGTCGTTGGGCATGTCGCGCAGCATTACCGCCAGCACGCAGCCAAGGATGCCCAAAGGCACCACCAGCATCACCGACAGGGGGATCGACCAGCTTTCGTACAGGCCCGACAGCAGCAGGAAGATGAACAGAAAGCTCATCGCGAACAGCATCGTGGACTGATTGCCCGACTGAAGCTCCTCCAGCGACTGGCCGGTCCATTCATAACCGAAGCCTTCGGGCAGTTCCTGCGCCAGACGCTCCATCTCGGCCATGGCATCGCCCGAGCTGACGCCCTCGACCGCCTGACCGGCGATGCGCAGCGCCGGATAGCCGTTGTAGCCCACGACCAGCGACGGCCCCTGTTCCCATGCCACAGCCGCGAAGGACGAAAACGGCACCATGCCGCCCTGGCTGTTGCGCACGGTCAGGTTCAGGATGTCTTCGGCCTGCATGCGCGATCCGTCCTGCGCCTGCATCGTCACCCGCTGCATCTTGCCGGCATTGGGGAAGTCGTTGATATAGGCCGAACCCAGATATTGCGACAGCGTGGTCGAGATATCGGCAAAGGCCACACCGAAGGCATTGGCTTTTTCGCGGTCGATGGTGACAAAGACCTGTGCGGCGGGCGGCAGCCCCTCGATCCGCAGCCCGGTGACAAGTCCGCCATCCTGCGCGCTGGTCATCAACTGGTTCGCCGCCGCCTGCAAGGCATCCTGACCCAGTCCGCCACGGTCCTGCAGCCGGAAGGAAAAACCGCCCGAGGTGCCGAAGCCGGGGATCGGCGGCGGAGACAGGGCAAAGAACTGAGCATCCTGATAGCCGAACATCTTTGCGTTCGCGTCATTGGCGATGTCCTGCGCGGTCAGGTCGCGGTCGGCCCAGTCCTTGAAGGTGATGAACATCAGCCCGGCATTCGGCCCCTGCCCCGAAAAGCTGAAGCCCTGAATGCCGACGGAGTTCTCGACCCCTTCGATTTGCAGGAACATGTCGGTCGCTGCGGCGATGGTCTCATCCGTGCGCCTGGAACTGGCGGTCGGCGGGGTCTGGATATCGGCGATGATGAAGCCTTGATCCTCGTTGGGCAGAAAGCCGCTCGGCAGGCTGGAAAAGCCCATGAAGGTTCCGGCAACAATCGCCACATAGACCAGCATGACCAGCGCCACACGACGCACCGCAATGGCCACGGCGCGGCTGTAACGCGCGGTCAGGGCCTCGAAGCGGCGATTGAACCAGCCGAAGAAACCCCGCTTTTCCTGATGGCCCTTGATCGGTTTCAGGAAACTGGCACACAGCGCCGGGGTCAGCGTCAGCGCCAGGAAGGCCGAGAACAGGATCGACACCACCATGGTGAGGGCGAACTGGCGATAGATGATCCCGGACGAACCGGGAAAGAACGCCATCGGAACAAAAACCGCTGCCAGAACCAGCGTTATGCCGATGATCGCCCCGGAGATCTGGCCCATGGCTTTCTGGGTCGCCTCTTTGGGGGGTAATCCTTCCTCGGCCATGATGCGTTCGACGTTCTCGATCACGACAATGGCGTCATCGACCAGGATCCCGATGGCCAACACCATCGCGAACATGGTCAGGACATTGATCGAGAACCCCGCCGCCAGCATCACTCCGACCGTGCCCATCAGCGCGATCGGCACGACGATGATCGGAATGATGGTGTAGCGCATGTTCTGCAGGAACAGGAACATCACAAGGAAGACCAGCGCGATCGCTTCCAGAAGGGTGTGCACCACCTTTTCGATCGATGCCTGAACGAAGGGCGTCGTGTCATAGGGAATCACATAGCTGACGCCCTCGGGAAAGAACTGCGACAGTTCCTCCATCTTGTCGCGCACAAGGCCCGAGGTGCTCAGCGCATTGCCGGTGGTCGAAAGCTGGACCCCGAGCGCGGCAGCGGGCTGGTTGTTCAGTTTTGAACTGAACATGTAATCCTCGGCCCCGATCTCCAGCGTCGCCACGTCCTTCAGCCGCACGGTGGATCCATCGGGATTGGCGCGCAGGACGATGTTCTCGAATTCCTCAAGATCGGTCAGCTGGCCCTTGATCAATACAGTGGCGGTCAACTGCTGGCCATAGGGGTTCGGGTCGGCCCCGATCTGCCCGGCCGAGACCTGCGCGTTCTGCGCCCGGACCGCATTCACGACATCGGACGAGGCCAGGTTCAGACCGGTCATCTTGTCGGGGTCGACCCAGATGCGCATGGCGCGTTCCGAAGCGAACACCTGCGCCCGGCCGACACCTTCCAGACGACGCAATTCGCCCGCGACGTTGCGGTTCAGGTAGTCGCCCAGTCCGGTGGCATCAATGCTGGCGTCATCCGACACCAGCGCGACCATCATCAGAAACCCCGCGCCGGCCTCCTGCACGGTGATCCCCATATCCACGACCGATTGCGGCAGCACCGGTTCCACCCGCGACACGGCGTTCTGCACATCGACCTGCGCGCGGGCGATGTCGGTGCCGGGCGCAAAAGTCGCGGTGATCTGCACGAAACCGGACGCGGCCGAGGTGGATTCGAAGTAATCCAGCCCCTCGACGCCGTTCAGTTCCTCTTCGATGGGCTGCGAAACCGACTGATAGATCTCATTCGGCGAGGCGCCGGTATAGGTGGCATAGATCGAGATCTGCGGCGGCGCGACCTGCGGATACTGCGCCACAGGAATGATCGGCAGCGCAATCAGGCCCGCAATCACGATAAAGATCGAGATGACCCAGGCCAGTACCGGCCGATGGATGAAAACTTGTGCCATCTGCCTGTCTCACTCTGCTGTCTCTGGGGCAACCGCGTCGTCATCCGCGTCGCCGTCATCATCCTGTTCGACCATCTGGGGCGCGACCTGGGCATCAGGATAGAGCTTCTGCGCACCCGCGATCACCACGCGGTCACCTTCCTGCAGACCTTCCTCGACCAGCCAGAGATTGTTGGTGGTCCGACCGAGGATCACATCGCGCCGGGCAACCGTGTCTTCATCTTCCGGTTTCAGGACATAGACATATGCCTGACCCGACTGGTCGCGCTGCACCGCCATCTGCGGGATGGTCAAAGCATTTTCGCGCAGGGCCTGTTCGATACGGATGCGAACGTAAAGACCGGGCAGCAGGTCGCCATCGGGATTCGGGAACTCGGCCCGCAAGGTGATCTGGCCGGTCGTGCTGTCCACACTGGCCTCGGACAGCAGCAGCCTGCCGGCATGGGCATATTCGCTCCCGTCGTCGAAAAGAAGCTGAACCTGCGCCGCGTCGTCCGAGATCATGTTCAGGCGGCCTGCAGCGAGGGCGCGTCGCAGCGCAAAGACTTCGGACGAGGACTGCGTGAAATCCACATAGACCGGGTCAAGCTGCTGGATCGTTGCCATCACGTCGCTCTGGGCATTGACCAGCGCGCCCTCGGTGACCAGCGCACGACCGACAACGCCACTGATCGGAGCGGTAACGGCGGTGTAGCCGAGATTCAGCTGCGCCTCCTGCAATGAGGCCTCGGCTATGGCAACATCCGCATCAGCCTGCGCGACCGCGGTGACGGCATTGTCCAGCTCCACTCCGGCGCTCACCCCGCGTTCGCGCAATGCCTCGACCCGGCGCAACCGGTCAGCGGCGTTCAACTGTGCAGCCTTCGCGCGCGCCAGCGTGGCCTGGGCGCTGGCCACACGCACCTTGAAACCCGCCGGGTCGATCCGGTAGAGAACCTCCCCCTCCTCGATGAACCGGCCCTGCTCGAACACCCGCGACACGACGATGCCGTCGACACGCGGTCGCACTTCGGCGGTGCGCGTTGCCGCCACGCGGCCAGGCAATTCGTTGACGACCGGCAACGGATGGCCGCGCATCTGCTGCACAGTGACAGCCACAGGAGGCATATCCTGCGCGACGGCCGGAACGGCGGGAAAAAACAGACTGGTCAGCAGCAGGACTGCCGCGCCCGAGATCCTTTTCATGGAAGGCATCTTCATTCTTTCAAGCTGGCGATAGGTGAAGGGAGGTCAGGCTCCAGCCGGCCGGTCGCCATGATCGTTTTCCGCGATGGACATCAGATCATCAAGCAACTGGTTCCGGATGCCTTCATCGAAATGGCAAAAGCCGAAATACTCAAGAAAGGCCAATCCGTGCAACGCAAGAAAAGCCTGTAAAATCCTGTTTTTATCCGCAGATTCGTCGATGACGCGCTGTGTGTCCTCGGTGATCTTTTCGCGCATGATCTCCCGGCAATTGGCATCTTTTCCAGCGCCTGCGCAGATCAACATGGCGACCGACATTTCCTCATCCGTCGGAGCGGTACGGTGATTTTCGATCATCGCCCGGAATGACGGGTTCGATTGGCCCTGATAACGGGTCCGCGCCTCATCGCAATTCCGGCTGTAGGTTTCGAGCCGGTATCGTATGAACTCGGCCAGCAGGGCAGATTTGTTGCCACAATCATAAAGGACGCTGGACTTGCTGATGCCGGCCTCGCGCGCGACGGCATCAATGCTGAGCCCATCCATACCGGTACGGCGGGCGACCCTTTCGATGGCAGCCATCAGCTCTTCGCTGTCGATCCTCCGCTTGCGTCCTGCACGCCTGCACGTCATGGTGATCCTCATTTCAGTCCGACCGTTCGTATGGAAATCAAAAAAGAAGGTCAAGCTGGAAACTTTATGCTTTGCACGCGTAACTTCTGCGGAAACGCGGCTTCCCGAGTCCGGAACGCATCGGCCTCGACCCGACCTCCAAGGCCTGGCAGAGCATATTCCGCGCGGAGACGGTCACGGACCCGCCGGGCCGGGGCGTCGGCCGGCCGATCGGGGGCGCCCTTGACCTTTCGGGCGGGGCGGGCAAGACCGTCCGTTGATCTTTGGTAAACTGAAAGAGACGAGACATGACCATCGAACGGTTTCGCACCAAAACCCGCTCCAGCCCCGTCCTGCGCCACAACGGCGTCGTTTATCTGACCGGTCAGGTCGGCGAGGGCGACACGGTCACGGACCAGACTCATAGCTGCCTTGCGCGGATCGACGCGCTGCTGGCGGAAGCCGGCACCGACAAGCGGCACCTGCTGCAGGCCACGCTCTGGCTGCACGACATGGGCGACTATGATGCCGTGAACGAGGTCTGGGACGCCTGGGTTCCCGAGGGCTGCGCGCCGACCCGCAACTGCGGCCAGGTCAGCGTCGCGGTGCCCGGCGCCCGCGTCGAGATCATCATCGTCGCGGCACTGCCGGAGTCCTGATCCGCTCGCAGGCGCGGGCCGGTGATCCCGGCCGGCGCTTCATCAAATGTGCCGGCTGATCGACCCGATCCGCAAGAACTATCACACGGCAAAGCGCCACCCGAATCCGGGTGGCGTTTTTCACTTGTATCTCAAGGCACCGCGCGACGCGCGGGAACTGCCGCAACCGTTCAGGCCGCGCGGCGCAACCCCGCACTGTCTTCTTCCTCGACAAAGACGCGGTGCAGCGCCTTGATCACCGGGGCGAGCTGGTCGCGGTCGAGGATGAACTGCACATCCACGTTGCGCGGCCCCTGTGAGGCGCCGAGCACCTCGTGTCCCGCCTCACCGATGGCGACGAGCCCCCGGGTCAGCACCGAGAGCCCCGAAAGATCGCGCCCGATCACCGAGGCCATGGCCAGCGTGCGCGAGGAAATCGTCGCCGAGGGGAACAGCGCGGCGATGTCGCGCTCGACCCGCCGCATGGTCTTGAGCGAACTGTCCACGTAATGGGTGATCGTGTTGGCATTCGACACTTTCGACACGATCCGCACCTTGTGGCGCGTCAGCACGTCCAGAATCCCCGCGTCATAGCCCTTGGCCCCCACCATGTCCTGCTCGAACACTTCGAGCGCGATGATGTCGAGCCCTGTGACGATCTCGACCGCCGGCCGTTCCGCAGGCCGGTCGTCGATCAGCGTGCCCGGATCCTGGGGTTCGAACGCGTTGGTCACGCGCAGCGGCACCCCGGCCTGGCGCAGGGTCTTGGCGGCGCTCGGGTGGATCGCCTCCATCCCCATGTTGGACAACTGGTCCGCCACATCGTAATTCGCCTGCCCGAGCTTGCGCACGGCATCGGCGCCGACCAGCTTCGGATCGGCCGAGGAGAGGTGGAATTCCTTGTGAATGATCGCCTCGCGCGCACCGGTCAGCGCCGCAAGCCGGGAAAACGTCACCTCGGAATAGCCACGGTCATATTCGCGCATGAGGCCCTCGACACATTGGGCATAGCCGGTGACGATGGGCATTTCTTTCGTTACATCAATGCCATCCATCGCATCCCTGATGCGCTGGTCCAGGTTCACGCCGCCGTCGTCACGCCAGCCGCTCAGGTCGACATGGCGCGCGTCGATGCCGGCGCGTTGCAGCATGAGCGCGGTGACAAAGGCGGAATGCGCCTCGCCCAGCCCGGCCAGAAGCTCGCGGATCTGCAGCAGATGTTCGGACAGGCGGAAATGGCCGTAGGAACAGAGACGCTGAAGATCGACAAGGCAGTTGCGCGCCCCCTCGATACGTTCCTGCACGAAATCGTCGGCCTGGGCCACGTCGGCGGGGTGGTCGAGCACCGCCTTGTGCGCCGCATTCATGGCCGCGCTCACGCGGGTCAGTGCCTCGTGCCAGCCATGGTGGTTGTCGGCGCTGGCAAATTCGCCATAGACGCCGGGCTTGCCGGTCTTCTTGTGTTCAAGCAGCAGGTCGCTGATGCCGCCGAAGGCCGAGACCACGAAGACGCGGTTGTAAAGTTCGTCCCCCGAGCGGCCGGCGGTGAACAGGGTGTCGCGCAACTCGTCGAGCCGCGACATGGAGGTTCCGCCGATCTTTTCCACGGTGTGATTTGATTGGGTCATGATATGTCAGCCGACCAGTTCTTGCGCCGGCGCGTAGGATCCATCCTCTCGGTGCACTTCGGTTCCGGTGACGGGCGGGTTGAACACGCAGGCCAGGACCAGTTCTTCCTCGGCCCGCACGACATGCCTGTCGTTCAGGTTCAGCGCATACATCACGCCCGGGCGGATCTCGTGGGTTTCTCCGGTGCCGAGGTCCGTGATCGAACCCCGGCCCGAGACGCAATAGACGCTTTCGAAGTGATGCTTGTAATGGAACTGATGTTCCGAACGGGCCTCGATCACGGTGATGTGAAAGGAAAATCCCATCCCGTCGTCGGCCAGAAGCATCCGCACCGAGGTCCAGCGCGCATCGGAAACCGCCTTGTCGGTGTGTTTCAGTTCATTGAAATCGCGAACGATCATGATGTCACTCCGCGGCGATGCTGGTTTTTGCGGTCACGGCGCGTGTGGCGTCGAACATGATGTCGAGCCCCTTGCGGAAGGTCTCGGCCGGGGTCGTGAGCGGCGCCAGCACCTTCACCACCTGATCGTCCGAACCCGAGGTCTCGATCACGAGCCCCTGCTCGAAGGCATGGGCACAGATTTCACCGGCGAGTTCACCGCTGCCCACATCGACCCCCTGCATGAGGCCGCGCCCCTTGAGCCGGGCGCCCGGCACCACGTCGGCCATGCGCCGCAGCCCCTCGGTCAGAAGCTCGGCCTTCTCGGCCAGTTCCGTCTGGAAGGCATCGTCGGCCCAGAATTTCTCGATCGCGACGCGGGCGGTGACGAAGGCATGCGAATTGCCGCGGAAGGTTCCGTTATGCTCGGCCGGGCCGAACACGTCGTGTTCCGGGCGCACCAGCGTCAGCGCCATCGGCAGGCCAAAGCCCGAGATGGATTTCGCCATGGTGACGATGTCGGGCTGAATATCCATTCCCTCGAAGGAAAAGAACGTGCCCGTGCGGCCGCAGCCGGCCTGAATGTCGTCGATGATCAGCAGCGCGCCATGATCACGGGCGAGTTTCGCCACACGCTCGATCCATTCGCGGCTTGCGGCATTGAGTCCGCCCTCGCCCTGCACGGTTTCGAAGATGACCGCCGCCGGAGCATCGACGCCCGAGGACGAATCCGTCAGCATGGCCTCGAGATAATCGGCGCTGTCCACCTCGTCGCCAAGGAAGCCGTCATAAGGAATCCGCGTCACGCCGCCCAGATCCGCCCCGGCGCCGCCACGATGATAGCCGTTGCCGGTCGCGGCAAGCGCGCCGAGCGTGACGCCGTGAAAGCCGTTGGTGAAGGCGATGATGTTGTTCCGGCCCGTCACCTTGCGGGCGATCTTCATCGCCGCCTCGACCGCATTGGCGCCGGTCGGTCCGGTGAACATGACGCGGTGATCCATGTCGCGCGGGCGCAGGATATGGCGCTCGAAAGCGGTCAGGAACGCGCCCTTGGCGTCGGTATGCAGGTCGAGACTGTGGGCCAGCCCGTCCTCCGCGATATGGTCGATCAGCGCCTGCTTCATGTCCGGATCGTTATGCCCGTAGTTGAGCGACGAGCAGCCGGCGAGAAAGTCGATATACTCCCGCCCCTCGGCGGTGGTCAGGGTCGAACCGCTGGCGCGGGTGAACAGCGCCGGGATACTGCGGCAATAGGAGCGCGCGGCGCTTTCGCGGCGCTTGAAAATGGAAACAGCGTTATCGTTCATGCTCAGGGGCATGGGTCTTCCTTTCATTGAAGGTCGGATCGGGATGGAATGACGCGCTCAGGCCGCTCTTTTCGCGGAACTCTCAGCAGGCAGGCTGATCGTGACCAGATGTTCGGTCGCGTGCCGCCCGTCAAAATGCGCGTCGCGTTCGAAATGCGGGGCTTCGCTCAGCGTGCCGCCGATGTCGCGGGCGAAACGGCGGAACAGCGCCCATGACGCCTGATTGTCGCGGGTGATGGTGGTGCACATTTCCTGCGCGGAACCGCATTCGGGGCGGCTCACCAGTTCGGCGAGCATCCGGCATCCAAGCCCCTGCCCGCGCCCCTCGGGGCTGACCGCGACCTGCCAGACGAAAAGCGCGCCCGTGCCCGGGATCAGATGGCCCGAGATCCAGCCGAGCAAGGCGCCGGTGTCGGGGTCTTCGGCAAGCACGCAGGTGTCACGAAAGTGCTCGGCCTGGACGAGGTTGCAATACATCGAATTTTCATCGAGCGGCTTGCAACGGCGCACAAGCTCCCAGATTTCGGCCCCGTCCCGCGCAACAGGTTTGCGCAGGCGGGGCATCCGGGTTCGGGGTTCTTCAGCGTCTTTCGGCATGGTCTGGTCCCTCTACTTTCGTTCGACAAGCTAAATAATGCAGGTGGTCTGAAATTTCAAGCTCTCATGTCTACATTAGGTTTGCCGCATAACCATACAAAATCATGTGTAATTTATGGATTGCGCACGGAAAGGGCCGCAATTTTTACATCGCTTGTCTATCTATTTATCCCGTTGCCTTACCTCGGCGTCACATGCGACACTCCGCATATGGCGACATCCTCCAGAAACCGCACCGACGAAAGTCTGGTCGCTTTGCGGCGCATTCTCCGCGCGACCGAGCTTTACGAACGCAAGCTTGCGCAGGCCGCCGGCCTTTCTCCGGCCCAGCTGCGCGTGCTGCAGCTCGTGGCGGCGAATCCGCGGGCGGGCGCGACGCCCAAGATGCTCTCGACCCGGATGGGCGTGACCCAGGCCACGATCTCGGCGCTGGTGGACCGGCTCGAGCGCAATGGTTTCGTCACCCGCGTGCCGTCACGCACCGACCGCCGGCAGGTCGATGTGACCATCACCGATGCGGGCCTTGCCGCCGTGGAAAGCGCGCCCGATGCGTTGCAACTGCAATATGTGCGCGCCTTCGAACAGCTTGCCGACTGGGAACAGGCGCAGCTTGTCGCCTCGCTCGAGCGGGTGGCGGCGCTGCTGAATGCAGAAGACATCGACGCCTCGCCCGTCCTCGCGGTGCGCGACATCCGCAACGACCGCTCGCCGCGCAGAGGCTGACAACTGCACCCCCCGGGGGCTGTCCAGGCCCGTGAACCCATTAATTTCAGCACAATGAAGCTGCCGGGTCTGATGCCCGGAGGGCGGCCAATCAGCTCGAACATTCCAGGTGGATGAGCGGATATGGCCTGCCCTGTCCGTCGATGGGCGAGCGGCCTGTCCGTCTGAATCCCATTCGTTCATAGAAGCGAACAGCTTGACCATTCTGCTCGTTGACATCGGTTGTCATTTGGGAATGAAGCGTCAGGCCGTGCTGCACCAGGGCAGCACCAATACCGGTTCCGCGCCGGGCGGGATCAACAAACAGAGCCTCCATGTGTCCATCGTCGATCAGCATAAAGGCCAACGGGTAGTCATGTTCATCAACCGCTAGCCAGAGTGGAGCCTGCGGAAGGAAACCGCACACCAGTTCGTCAATGGCGAGACGATCCTCAGGCGTTAGAAAGTCATGAGTAGCGTCAACCGCGCCTCGCCAAATTTCGATGATGCGGGGCCAGTCGGCGGGGCGGGAACGTCGGATCACAGTCATGGTCTCAGGATATGATATTTTGATTAACTGAGTGAAGAGAGCCGCTGAAAAGGCTTATGCTTCGCCGCCGATCCCGAGTAAGGGTCGCCATGGCCAACTCGGCTCAATGCGGCTGTGGCTGAGAGTTTATGAGTTTATGAGTTTATGAGTTTATGAGTTTACGGCCTAGTCGGCAGCCGTTTGCCGTTCCAGAAGCGGGCGGAATTTCTCGTCGATCACGCGCTGGGTGACCGGGCCGGCAAAGCGCATGAGCACGGTGCCGTCAGCCCCGATCACATAGGTTTCGGGCACGCCGTAAACGCCCCAGTCAAGCGCCATGCGCCCCGACCGGTCCGCGCCGAGCGCGGCATAGGGATTGCCCAGTTCGTCCAGGAAGGCGCGGGCATTTTCGGGCTTGTCCTTGTAGTTCACGCCAAGGACCGGGATGCCCTCTTGCGCCAGTGCGGTCAGGTTCGGATGCTCGACCCGGCAGGGCGCGCACCAGCTTGCCCAGAAATTCACAAGCTTCACCTGCCCGTCGCGCAGGTCGGCATCGGTAAAGCCGGGTTCTCCCTGCATCGCCTCGACCTGCACCGCGGGGGCCGGCTGGTTCAGGCGGGCCGAGGGCAGCGCCTCCGGGTCTTCACGCATCATCCCGACCAGCGCAAGACCAACGAAACCGGCGAAGATCGCCAGCGGGATGATCATCATCGGCGAGAGTCGAGCCATGCTATCCGATCCGTTTCTCGAGTTCGCGCATCATGGTCCGCACGCGCCGCCCGCGCCAGATCGACGCCAGCACCAGCGCGATCAGGAGGCCGATCGTCGCGCCATAGGCCGAAAGCACCGGAAGCGCGTATTTTCCAAGCTCGGGGATCACGAGGCGATCCTTTCGCGGGCCAGCAGCGCCTTGATGCGGCGGGCGCGAATCTCGGTCCCGGTGCGGTAAAGCAGCAGCGCAAGGAACAGCAGCACGAAGCCCGCGATGCAGGTCAGGAGCGGATAGAAGAACACGTTGCTGACCCGCTCGGCGCTGTCACCGCCAAGCGCCGCCACCCGCAGGAAGGACGACCCCTGATGCAGCCCCTGATTCCAGAAATTCACCGCATAGCGCGACAGCAGCGCAAAGACCGAGCCGACGAGGCACAGCACCCCGGTCAGGTCCGCCGCCGTGTCGGGATCGTCGATCGCCGACCAGAGCGCCATATAGCCAAGGTAGAACAGGAACAGGATCAGGAACGAGGTGAGGCGCGGATCCCATTCCCACCAGGTGCCCCACATAGGCTGCCCCCAGATCGCGCCCGTCACCAGCGCAATCAGCGTCATCACAGCCCCGATCGGCGCGGCGGCCCGGGCCGCCAGCGCGCTCACATGGTGGCGGCGGATCAGCCAGACCAGCGAGGCGGCAAGCATCATCAGCCAGATGTTGATGGCCAGCAGCGCCGCGGGCACGTGCAGATAGATGATCTTCACCGTGGAGCCCTGCCGGTAATCATCCGGCGTGAAGAAGAATCCCCAGGCGAGGCCACCCACGAGCAGCCCGAGCGCCAGCACCCAGAGCACCGGCATCACCCGCTCCGAAAGGGCGAGGAATTTCTTCGGATTGGCATATTCCCAAAGCGACATGGGCGCTCTCTAGCCTTTCTCTCGCGGCACGACAATTCACATTCCCTAGCGCAGATTGACGCGCAGGACCGCGGCACTGGCAAAGGGCAGCAGGGCGACCGAGGCGGCGCTGATTCCGGCCAGCAGCATGAGCGGGGTCGAGGTCGCGAGTCCCTCCCCGCCCCGGCGCACCACTTCGGCGCCGAAGATCAGGCTCGGCACATAGAGCGGCAGCACGAGCAGGCTGAGCAGCAGCCCGCCGCGCTTGAGCCCGACGGTGAGCGCGGCGCCGAACGTGCCGATCATCGACAGCGCCGGCGTGCCGGCCGCGAGCGAGACCACCAGCCAGACATGCGCCGGCCCCGGCAGATGCAGCAGCAGGCCGAGCACCGGCGCGACGAGCACGAGCGGCAGCGCCGTGGTGAGCCAATGCGCGGCGGCCTTGACGATCAGCACCGATTCGAGCGGCAGCGGCGCCGTCGCCAGAAGATCGAGCGTGCCGTCCTCCCAGTCGAGCGCCAGCAGCCGGTCAAGCGACAGCAGGCAGGAGAGCAGCGCCCCGAGCCAGAGGATCCCGGGCGCGATCGCGCCGAGCAGCGCGCCCTCCGGCCCGACACCGAGCGGCACGAGAACCGCCACGATCAGGAAGAACGCAAGCGCAAGCCCGAAGCCCCCCCCGGCCCGCAGCGCAAGGCGCAGCTCGCGCAGCAGCAGCGCGCTCATGCGAATGCCCTGTCGAAATCATCGGCCGCAAGCGGCGCGGGAACGGCGCGGAATGGCGTGAGATCAAGCGCCCCGGCCTCGAGCCCGAGGTCGATATGCGTGGCGATGAGCGCGCTCCCGCCCCGGCCGAGGTGGCCCCGCACCGCATCCGCGAACATCCCGACCGCCGCCGTATCGAGCGAAACCGTGGGTTCATCGAGGATCCAGAGTTCCCGCCCCGTGACCAGAAGCCGCGCAAGTCCGAGCCGGCGCTTCTGCCCGGCGGAAAGCGCCCCGGCCGGCCGCGCGGCAAGATCCGAAAGCGCGTAGGCATCGAGCGCCGGTGCGATCGCGCCGCCACCGAAGACACGGGCCCAGAAGGACAGGTTCTCGGCAACGGTGAGGGTGGGCTTGATCCCGTCGGCATGGCCGGCATAGGCGATCCGCTCTCCGCCGCCAGCGATGCGGCCGGCAAGCGGCGGCTGCAGCCCGGCGATGGTGCGCAGAAGCGTGGTCTTGCCGATGCCGTTCGGGCCGCGCAGCACCAGGGCCGCCCCCGGGTCCAGCGCAAGCGCCACCCCTTCGAGCACCGGGATGCCGCCCCGCGCGATGGCAAGATCGCTGACCTCGAGCCTCATGTGCCCCTCACCCGTTTCCCGTCACTCGACCAGACCGCGCCACCGGCGGCGGCTCACACCGGCAGGGCCGCAAGCGCAACGCGCCGCCCCTCGGCCAGGAGCACGTTATAGGTGCGGCAGGCGGCAGGGGAAGCCATGGTTTCGATTCCGACCCCGGCGTCGTCGAGCGCATGGCGCAGCCTCTCGGGCAGATGGGCGATCTCGGCCCCGGTGCCGATGAAAAGGACATCGACCACCCCCGACAGGGCCAGCAGCGGATCGAGCGATTCAAATCCGCCCCAGGAGCGCGCGCCGAGCGGGCTGATCAGGATCGCGCCGCTGCGGATCTCGCCCCCCAGGCGGAAGAAACCGGGGCCGTAGCCGTCGACCGGCATGGCATCGCCAAAGCTCACCTCGTTGATCTGCATCATTTGCTCCCCCGGCACGGCAAGGCCCGCAGGATGACAGGAAACCGGCGCGCCGACAAACGGGACGAACCGGCGGCGCTGCCGAACCACCCTGCCCGCGGGGCGCCTTGCCCTCAGGCGTCGATATCGGCGAACTTGTTGCCGCTCGGCTTGTTCGGGGTGGTCCAGTCGCGCTTGAGCCCAAGCCGCAGCACGACGGCCGAGGCCACGAATACCGAGGAATAGGTTCCGACCACGACCCCCCAGATCATCGCGAAGACAAAGCCCCGGATCACATCTCCGCCCAGGAAGAACAGCGCGAAAAGCGCCAGCAGCGTGGTGAATGCGGTCATCACCGTGCGCGCAAGCGTCTCGTTGATCGACAGGTTCAGCAGATCGCGCAGCGGCTTTTTCTTGTATTTCCGGGCGTTTTCGCGAACGCGGTCGAAGATCACCACCGTGTCGTTGATCGAATAGCCGACGATCGTGAGCAGCGCCGCGATGGTGGTCTGGTCGAATTTCATCTGCAGCACCGAAAAGATGCCGATGGTCAGGATCACGTCATGAAGCAGCGCCAGCACCGCCCCGACGCCGAACTGCCACTCGAAGCGGAACCAGACATAGATCAGGATTGCCCCAAGCGCGCCCGCGACGGCCAGGATCGCCGTACGGATCAATTCGCCCGAGACCTTGGGCCCGACCGATTCGACCGAAACGAAGCGGATGTCGGGCGCGACCTCCTTCAGGGCTGCCTCGACCTCGGCGATCAGTTCGGGCGTCACCGCGGCGGTGGCGTCCTGCGACTGGATCCGCACCATGGCGACATTGCGGTCGCTGCCAAAGCTCGGGTCGTAGACCTCGGAAATCAGCACGTCGCCGAGATTCAGCGCGCTCAGCGCCGCGCGATATTCGCCCACGTCCACCGTCTGCGCGCTTTCGGTGCGGATCGTGGTGCCGCCGAGAAAGTCGATGCCGTAATTCAGCCCGCGCACCCCGTAGGAACCGATCGAGCCGATCACCAGCAGGATGGACAGGCCAAGCCAGAACCACCCCAGCCTGAAAAAGTCGAACTTCGTTTCCGCGGGAACCAGTTTCAGGCGCATGTCAGACCTCGATCGTCTTGGGGCGGCGGCGCTCGAACCACATGACCGTGAGCAGGCGTGTCACATAGATCGCCGTGAACAGCGAGGTGATGATCCCGATCCCGAGCGTCACGGCAAAGCCCCGCACCGGCCCCGACCCCATGACGAACAGGATCACCGCGGTGATGAATGTGGTGATGTTGCCGTCCAGAATGGCGCTGAGCGCCCGTTCATAGCCAAGCTCGATCGCGCGCACCGGCCCGCGTCCGGCGCGCAGTTCCTCGCGGATCCGCTCGAAGATCAGCACGTTCGCATCGACCGCCATGCCGATGGTCAGCACGATCCCCGCGATGCCCGGCAATGTGAGCGTCGCCCCGATCAGGGATAGCGCGGCAAAGATGATGACCATGTTCATCAGCAGCGCCACGTTGGCGAAGACCCCGAACAGGCCATAGGTCAGGATCATGAAGACCAGCACCATCAGGAAACCGATGATGGCCGCGATCTTGCCCGCGTCGATGCTGTCCTGGCCAAGCTCCGGCCCGATGGTGCGCTCTTCGAGGAAATCCATCCCCGCCGGCAGCGCCCCGGCCCGCAGCAGCACCGCAAGGCTCGTGCTTTCGTCGACCGTGAAGCGGCCGGTGATGATGCCCGATCCGCCGGCGATGTGGCTCTGGATCACGGGCGCGCTGATCACCTCGTCATCCAGCACGATGGCAAAGGGGCTGCCGATGTTCTGGGCGGTGTAATTGCCGAACTTGCGTGCCCCCGACGTGTTGAACCGGAAGCTGACCGCCGGGCGCCCGTCCTGGTCATAGCTCGGCTGGGCATCGACCAGTTCCTCGCCCGTGACGACCGGGGCGGCCTCGATCGTGTAATAGACATTCGGGTCGTCCATCGCCGGCAGCAGCTTGTTGCCCGCGCCGGGATTCGCGTTGGCGTCGCTGCCGATCGAGACGACCGGGTTGAAGGTCAGCTGCGCGGTGGTGCCGATGATGTCCTTGAGCTCGGCCGCGCTGCCGATGCCGGGCACCTGGATCAGGATCCGGTTGCTGCCCTGGCGCTGGATCGTCGGTTCGCGCGTGCCGACCTCGTCGATGCGGCGGCGCACGATCTCGAGCGCCTGGCGCACCGTGCGGTCGTCGCTCGCCTGTTTTTCCGCGTCCGACAGGGTCACGAGGAGCGTGTCTCCCCCCTGCCGTCTGACTTCGATGTCGTTCGACCCGGTTCCGGTCAGCGACTGGATCGGGCGGGCGATATCCTGCACCAGCGCCACGGCCCGCTGCATCCCCTCCGGGTTGCCGAGACGGATGCGCAATTCGCCGGGCGGCGATGTCAGCAGCCGGATGGTGCCGATCGTGTCGCGTTCGGGGCGCAGCGCATCGCGGATCTCGGGCCACATGGCCTCCATGCGGCTTTCATAGACGTCTTCGACCCGCACTTCGGCCAGAAGATGCGCGCCCCCCCGCAGGTCGAGGCCGAGATTGACGAGATGCGACGGCATCCAGCCCGGCCAGCCCGCTGCGGCGGCCTCGTTCTCGGGACTGTCATCGCCCTGGGCGATGGCGGCCACGGCATCGTTATGCTGTTCGACCCGGGGATAGAACGCATTGGGCAACGCAAGCAGGATGCCGCCAAGGCAGATCAGGCCGATCAGCACCCGTACCCAGATATTGATCCGAAACATAGCCTCGCCTTCCGGTCAGCCTGCGGAAAGATGTCAGCTGGCCGGCTCGGTCTTGCTGGCGACGCTGGTGATCGAGTTGCGCACGACGCGCACCTTGACGTTCTCGGCGATCTCGACCTCGAGTTCGTTGTCGTCGCGGACCTTGACCACCTTGCCGATCACGCCGCCCTGGGTGATGACGATATCGCCGCGCCGCAGCGCCTCGACCATGGCCGTATGGGCCTTGGCGCGTTTCTGCTGGGGCCGGATCAGCAGGAAGTACATGATCACGAAGATCAGGATCAGCGGAAGAAACTGGGCGATTGCGCTGGTGTCCATCAGGGGATCCTTCTGTATCGGGCTCTATCGGGCGCATTGTCCGGTCTGGCCGGGCTGGGCCGGGTCAGACCCGGCCGGAGAATTTCGCGGAACCTAAGCGCAGAAGCCCCGCAATGCAAGGCGCGTCAGGCGGCAACAGCACTCTTACACTCGCCGCTGCGTTGCGTCATGATGGGCGGCGATTCAACGATCAGGGACAGCACGAATGCACGATATACGCGCCATCCGCGAAGCCCCCGAAGCCTTTGACGCCGCGCTGGCCCGCCGGGGCGAATCCGGCGTGACGGCCGAGCTTCTGCACCTTGACGAAAAGCGCCGCGAAAGCATCCTCGCGGCCGAAACCGCCCAGGCCGAGCAGAATCGCGCCGCAAAAGAAGTGGGTGCGGCCAAGGCGCGCGGCGACGAGGCCGAGTTCGAGCGCCTTCGCGACCTTGTCGCCCGGAAGAAATCGGAAATCTCCACCCTGCAGGAACAGGCCCGCACCCTTGACGCGGCGCTGGCCGACAAGCTCGCGCGGATTCCGAATCTGCCCGCCGACGACGTGCCGGACGGCGCGGACGAGACCGATAACATTGAGGTGAACCGCTGGGGCGAGCGGCGCGATTTCGGCTTTGCCCCGAAGGAACATTTCGAGATCAAGGGCGCCGCCGCCGGCATGGATTTCGAGACCGCCGCGCGGACATCGGGCGCGCGCTTCGTCAACCTCGGCCGGGGCGTGGCCCGCATCCACCGCGCGCTTGCGCAGTTCATGCTGGACACGCATATCTCCGAAAACGGCCTGACCGAGGTGAACTGCCCGGTCCTGGTGCGCCCCGAAGCGATGTTCGGCACCGACAAGCTGCCGAAATTCGGCGGCGACAGCTACGAGACCACGAATGGCTGGTGGCTGGTGCCGACCTCGGAAGTCCCGCTCACCTATTCGGTGGCAGACCAGATCCTGCGCGCGGATGACCTGCCGATTCGCCTGACCGCCCACACGGTCTGTTTCCGCTCGGAGGCGGGCAGCGCCGGCAAGGACACCAAGGGCATGCTGCGCCAGCACCAGTTCGAAAAGGTCGAGATGGTCAGCATCACCCGCCCCGAGGACAGCGAGGCCGAGCACAGGCGCATGCTGCGCTGCGCCGAAAACCTGCTGGAACGCCTCGAAGTGCCTTACCGCACGGTGCTTCTGTGCACCGGCGACATGGGGTTCGGGGCGCGGCGCACCTATGACGTCGAAGCCTGGCTGCCCGGGCAGGACACCTATCGCGAGATCTCCAGCGTCTCGACCACCGGCGCGTTTCAGGCCCGCCGCATGAATGCGCGGTTCCGCCCCGCAGCAGGGGACAAGCCGCAGTTCGTGCACACGCTGAACGGCTCCGGGCTCGCGGTCGGGCGCACCCTGATCGCGGTGCTGGAAAACGGCCAGCAGGAGGACGGCTCGGTCCGCCTGCCCGCCGTGCTTGCGCCCTATCTGGGCGGGCGCACCATGCTGAGCATCGACGGCAACCTGATCTGAAATCCCCGGCCCGGGCGGGGGCTGCCGGCGGCAGCCCTCTCCGCCGCGGCGGGCCCGCAGCGCTAGCGTTTCGGGCGCCGGTCAACCGGCCGCCGCCCCTCGAGATGCTTGCGCAGCCGCGACGGCCCCGGCTTGCGACGGCTCCGATAGGGGTTCTGCCCGCCCTGTTCGCGCAGGTGCAGCCGGATCGGCGTGCCGGGCATGTCGAAATCGTCGCGCAGCCCGTTGATCAGATAGCGCGTATAGCTTTCGGGGATCTTGTCGGACTGGTTGCACATGACCACGAAACCGGGCGGGCGGGTCTTGGCCTGTGTGATATAGCGCAACCTTATCCGCCGCCCCTGCGGCGCGGGGGGCGGATGCTGGGCCAGCATCTCGGCCAGCCAGCGGTTCAGCCGAGCGGTCGGAACGCGCCGGTTCCAGACATCATAGGCGCGCAGGATCGCGGCGCGAAGCTGTTCGATCCCCTGCCCGGTCTGCGCCGAAACCGTGACCAGCGGCGCCCCGCGAAGCTGGGGCAGCAGCCGCTCGAAGGCTTCGCGCAGATCGCGCAGTTTCTGGTTCGGGGCCGGCTCCAGATCCCATTTGTTCACCGCCACCACCACCGCGCGGCCTTCACGCTCGGCCAGATCGGCGATTCGCAGATCCTGGCTCTCGAAGGGAATCGCCGCGTCGAGCAGCACCACCACGACCTCGGCGAATTTCACCGCCCGAAGCGCATCCCCGACCGAAAGTTTTTCCAGCTTTTCCTGCACCCGCGCCTTGCGCCGCATGCCGGCGGTGTCGAAAATCCGCATGCGGGTGCCGCCCCAGTCGATGTCGAGCGCGATCGAATCCCGCGTGATTCCGGCTTCGGGGCCGGTCAGCAGCCGCTCGTCGCCAATGATCCGGTTGATGAGCGTGGATTTGCCCGCATTCGGCCGCCCGATCACCGCAACCTGCAGCGGCCGCGACGGGTCGATCGCCCCGGCCCGCGTCTTGCCCCCGCGGATTTCCCCGTCATTCCCGTCCTCCTCGTCGAACTCGTCATCATCGAGATCGACATCGGTCTCGGGCTCTTCTGACTCGTCAGGATCGGCAAGCGGCAGGGCGTATTCGTCGACGAGCGGAGCCAGCCTCGCATGAAGCTCGGCCATCCCCTCGCCGTGTTCGGCCGAGAGCGGCAGCGGTTCGCCAAGGCCGAGCGCCCAGGCCTCGACCGCGCCCGCCTCGCCGGCGCGGCCCTCGGCCTTGTTCGCGGCAAGGATCACCGGAACGTCGCGCCGGCGCAGAAGATCGGCAAGAATTTCATCGCTCGGGGTCACGCCGGCCCGGGCGTCGATCATGAACAGGCAGGCATCGGCCATGCCGATCGCGCGTTCGGTCAGCCGGCGCATGCGCCCCTGCAGGCTGTCGTCCGTCACGAGTTCCAGCCCCGCCGTGTCGATCACCCGAAAGCGCAGATCGCCAAGCCGCGCCGCGCCTTCGCGCAGGTCGCGGGTGACGCCCGGGGTGTCATCGACCAGCGCCAGCCGCTTGCCGACAAGGCGATTGAACAGGGTGGACTTGCCCACATTGGGCCGCCCTATGATCGCGAGGGTAAAGGTCATGGCGTGCACTCATGTGCCGCAAAGCGGCTGTTCCTTCCCTGCCCGGCCCGCGATCGGCGGCAGGTGTGGTTAACGGTAGGCGTGCAGCTTGCCGTCGCTGCTCACCACATAGAGCGTCCGGTTTGCGACCACCGGCTCCGTGGTCGCACCGCCGGGCACCTCGACCTGACCGACAAGCTGCCCGCTTTCGGGCGAAAAGAAGCGCAGCAGCCCGTCATTGCTGGCGGTGATGATGCGCCCGCCGGCCAGGATCGGGCCGTAATGGGCCCAGGTCTCGCCGCGCTTGCGGGGCTTGTCGTTCACGAAGCCGGGCAGATCCGCCGCCCAGATCGGGGAGCCGTTGCTCGCATCGAACCGCGCGAGCTGGTTGAGGTCGGTCACGGCAAAGACGCTGTCCCCCGCCGGCCAGACCGGGCCGAGCGCCCCTTGCCGTGCGAGCCAGAGTTCCTCGCCCCCATGCAGATCGAAGGCGGCGAGCCGGCCGGAATGGCTGCCGGCGAATATCCGGTCACCCGCGATCACCGGCGCACCGGTCACGTCGCTGATGCGGGAAACGGCACGCCCCAGACGGTTGCCGGCCACCGCCTCGGCCCAGTGGCGCATGCCGCCCTGCCGGAAGGCCGCAACCAGATCGCCCGAGCCGAAACCGAACACCACCAGATCGCTGCTGGTCGCCGGTGCCCCCGAGCCCAGCACGGTGGTCACGCTCGGCGCTCCCATGATCTGCCAGAGCACGCGCCCGTTCCCGGCATCGACGGCCCACCCGGTATGATCGCCGGCGACGACATAGACGACCCCGTCGCGCACCAGCGGCATGCCGCTGCCGTTCGCCTCGAGCTTCTGGCGCCAGCGCAGTTCGCCCGTGCGCGCATCAAGCGCAGAAAGCAGGCCGAAGCCCGAGGAAATATAGACCGTTCCGTTCGCATAGGCGAGCCCGCCGCCGGTCGAATCGATCGCCCGTTCGCTTGCCGGCGTGAGGTTCGTGCTCCAGGCGACAGCACCTTCGGGGGTGACTGCCGAGACCTGCGCGCCGGAATCGAGCGTATAGACAAGCCCCCCGCCCACGACCGGGCTTGCGGTGATGCGGGCCCGGCGGCTGTCGGGATTGCCGATCGGCACTTCCCAAAGATGCTGAAGCTGCCCGCCGAGCGCCGCATGATCGACCCGGAAGGCGGGGGAGCCGATGCCCTGCGTCCACTCGGCATTGACCCGCTGCGCCGGCAGTTGAATGGCGCGGGCAGTATTGCCGTCGAGCCGGATCCGGCTTTCGGACAGGTCGGCCTCCGGGCGCACCGACTCGCGCTCGCCGGGGAGGATGACCTGCTTTTCCGCGCAGGCCGAAAGCAGAAGGGCACTGCCCAGAACGCAGGCAAGCCCGAAGCGGGAGGGGATGGTCGCTGGAGTCATCTTTGTCGGCCTGTCCTGCCTTGTCTCGTTTCCGTCTCGTTCGGCCGGGCTCCTGTTTCACCCGGAAGAGCGTCACAGCCGTCGTGCAGCGGGCGGCAGCACGGCGGATGTCGCGTCACCCTTCTCCCGGTTCCGTATCGGCACGCCCCGAGGGGCCGTCCGTGACCGAGCCGCCAAGCGCCACAATCACCCGTGCCGCGCGTTGTTGCAAGTCCGCAGGCGCCTCGGCGTCATTGCGAAGCTCCTGCAGGCGCTCGATGGCCGCTTCCCGCTCATTCTCTTCGATGTCGATCAGCGCAAGCTGTTCCTGCGCCAGCAGCCGCAGCGGCGCGCCGGGCGTCGCCAGCGCCTCGAACCTCTGGCGCCGCTCTGCCGGCGGCAGCGTTTCGCCCTGCAGGGTCAGCGCCTTGAAGGCGGCGATCTGGCGATAGATTACGGGCAGGTCGCCATCGCCCGCGATTTCTTCCAGTCGCGCCACCGCCGCGTCGTTCTCGCCCGAGCGGGCCTCGGCGGCAGCGGTCAGGAACGCCACCACGGCCTTGCCGCCGGTGCTGCGCGCCTCGATCGCCTGCAGCGCGTCCTGCCGGGCATCGAGTTCGTCGTTCTCGAGCGCGGCAAGAATGGCATCGCCGAGTTCCTCGGCACGCGAATTGGCCATCACCTTGCGCAGCTCATATCCCCCGGCCGCCACCAGCGCCACCACGACCACGAGCGCGACGATCCAGCCATAGCGCCGCATCAGCGCCTTGAGCCGGTCGCGGCGCACCTCTTCGGTGACTTCGTTGATAAAGCTGTCGCTCTGGCTCATGCCGCCCGGTCGTCCCTCTCGCCCGTCTCTCTCGCCGTTCCCCGCGCGAGTGCCTGCGGCCTCCGGCGCATCCTGAATGGATCCGTCACCTCTTAACGCGCCTTTATCGGCAAGCCAAGTGTCCGCAGCGCAACGAACTCCTGAAACATCGCGCAGGCAGCCGGCGAAACGCCGCGCCGGATATGCCGGGGGAAATCCGCCCGAAGCGCCTTCGCGGACTTTCCCTGCCGCGCGGCTGTCGCTATGTTGCCAACAGCAGCGCGGGCAGTTTCCGCCCATGCCCGGAAACCGCCATCGCAGAGCGGCCCGGCAGTGCGCGCCCCGGACGGACAGGCAGGGACAGACGATGAAACGGAATATCGTGTCCAGCAGGCGACTCCTGCAGATGACCGGGGGACTCCTGGTTGCGGCGGCACTTGCCGGTTGCGGGGAAAACTCCCCGCTCGGCTTCCTGAAGGGCAAGGATGCAACCGCCACGGCAAAGGCGTCGCCTGCCCCGCAGCCCGAGGGCGGCGACATCGAGGCACCCGAGCTTTTCGCAAGGACCGAAACCGGGCTGTGGGACGGGCGCCCGTCGCTTGGCGGCATCTGGGTCGCGCATCCCGATGTGAACGATCCCCAGCGGGTGCGGATCCGCAACCAGAGCAATCAGAAAACCATCGTCGGGGCGCTGTTCCGGCGCGAACGCGCCCTGCCCGGCCCACGCTTCCAGGTCTCGTCGGAAGCGGCGGCGGCGCTTGGCCTGCTGGCCGGGGCGCCGGCCGAACTTGACGTGATCGCCCTGAAACGCGCACCTGAGGCCGAAACGCCGCCCGAGACCGAACCCGCCGGAGACGGTGCCGCCGCATCAGAAACCCCGGCCGCAGCGGATCCACCAGAGGCGGGCGCTGGCGCGGAACCGGCGACGACTCTTTCGCGCCCCTTCGTGCAGGTCGGGATCTTCAGCACCGAACAGAACGCCGAGCGCGCGGCCGCGCAACTGCGCGGCGCCGGGCTTCCCGCACAGTTGCGCGAACACAGCGCCGGTGACAAATCCTCCTGGCGCGTCCTCGCTGGGCCGGCGCAAAGCGAAAGCGAGCGCATGACTCTTTTGACAAAGGCAAAGGCCGCAGGTTACGCCGACGCCTATGCCGTCGCCGACTGACCGGAGCATGACTGCCCCATGACCTATCTTGTTCGCCCCCTGCTGGCTGCCGCCCTGCTTTGCCTTTCAGCGTTGTCCGCCGTCGCTTTCGACACCCAGGCCCGCGCGGCCTATGTGCTCGACCAGGGCACCGGCACCGTCCTTCTGGCCAAGAACGCGGACGAGCCGCTTCCGCCGGCCTCGATGTCCAAGCTGATGACGCTCTATGTCGCCTTCGAGGCGCTGCGCGACGGGCGCCTGACACTGGACGAACGCCTGCCGGTCTCGGAACACGCCATGAGCTACAAGGGCTCGACCATGTTCCTCAACACGCAGGACCGGGTGCGGGTCGAGGATCTGCTGCGCGGCGTGATCGTGATGTCGGGCAATGATGCCTGCGTGGTGCTGGCCGAGGCGCTGAGCCCGGACGGAAGCGAAGCGGGCTTTGCCCGTTTCCTGACCCAGCGGGGCAAGCAGCTTGGCCTGACCCATTCCAATTTCACCAACTCGAACGGCTGGCCGCAGGCCGGGCATCGCATGTCGGTGCGCGATCTCGCGGTTCTCGCGGACCGGCTGATTTCCGATTTTCCCGAATTCTACCCGCTGTTCGCGGAATCCGAGTTCGAATTCGACGGGCGCGCGCCCTCGAACACCCGCAACCGCAACCCGCTGCTGCGGCTCGGGATCGGTGCTGACGGGCTCAAGACCGGGCATACGCAGGAAGCGGGCTATGGTCTTGTCGGCTCGGCAAAACAGGGCGACCGGCGCATCATCTTCGTGATCTCCGGCCTCGAGGGCGAAACCCAGCGCGCGAAGGAGGCCGAATCCATCGTCAACTGGGCCTTTCGCCAGTTCGACGAAAAGACCCTCGCCCGCGCCGGAGAGGCGGTGACCCAGGCCCCGGTCTGGCGCGGCGCGCAATCGCAGGTGGGGCTTGCCCCGGCGCAGGATCTGACGATCCTCGTGCCGAGCCTCGGCGGCGAAACGCTGAGCGCCGAGGTGCGTTACAGTGGCCCGTTCAATGCACCGATCGCCAAGGGCGAAGAGCTTGCGGAACTGGTGATCGCGCGCTCCGAACTGCCCGAAGTCCGCGTGCCGCTCGTCGCCGACCGCAGCGTCCCCGCGGGCGGTTTCACCGTCCGCCTGCGCAGCGCCGCCGAACACCTGCTGCACCGCTTCGCAAGCGGCCCGGCCCCCGCACCCGCGCCCACGGGCGAAGGCGACGGCGAGGCAGAGAAATCCGCCCCCGCGCCCACCCCCAGGGCAGCAGAGGCCGATGCCGAGCAGCCCGCCGAGGCGCCCGACAGCGGAGCCGCCGCAGAAAATTGACACAAGGCAGCGGGTTCTTCATCAGTTTCGAAGGGGCGGACGGTTCGGGCAAATCCACCCAGGCGCGGCGCCTGGCCGATTCGCTCCGCGCCGCCGGGCATGAGGTCGTCCTGACGCGCGAGCCGGGCGGCAGCGAGGGGGCCGAACAGATCCGCGCCCTGCTGCTCGAGGGCGAGTCGGAACGCTGGTCGCCCGAGACCGAGATCCTGCTGTTCACCGCCGCCCGCCGCGATCATATGGAACGCGTGATCGCCCCGGCGCTCAAGGCGGGAAAGCTGGTCATCTGCGACCGTTTCGCGGACAGCACGCGCGTCTATCAGGGGCTCGACCGCGCCGACCTGCGCGTCCTCGTTGATCAGCTCCACGCGCTCATGATCGGGCGCGAACCCGACCTTACCCTGCTGATCGACATGGATCCCGAACAGGCACTGGCGCGGGCACTGGCGCGAGGCGGTGCCGAGGCGCGGTTCGAAAACCGGGGCAGCACCATGCAGAAGCGGATCCGCGCCGCGTTCCTGGCGCTTGCCGATGAATTTCCCGCCCGGGTCCGGCGCATCGACGGCAATCATCCGCCCGAGGCCGTCGCCAGCGAAATCCGCGGGCTGATCGAGGGCGCGCTCGCCACCGGCACGCCACGGACATGAGCCCGCCCGAGACCGACACCGCCCCCGACCAGATCGCCGGCGCCCCGCACCCGCGCGAGGCGCAGACGCTGTTCGGACAGGCCGAAGCCGAGGCCGGTTTCCTTGATGCCTGGAATGCGGGCCGGCTGCACCACGGCTGGCTGCTCGCCGGGCCGCGCGGCATCGGCAAGGCCACGCTGGCCTGGCGCGTGGCGCGGTTCCTGCTCGCCACCGATGCACCCGGGGCGGGGGCTTCGCTCGACGTCGCGCCCGATCATCCGGTCGCACGGCGCATCCTTGCCCGCAGCGAACCGGGGCTTGCCCATGTCACCCGCAGCCTGAACGACAAGGGCGCCCTGCGCAGCGCCATCGTGGTCGATGACATCCGCGCCCTGCACCGGTTCTTCAGCCTTTCGGCCGCGGACGGGGGGCGGCGCGTCGTGATTGTGGATGCGGCGGACGAGATGAACACCGCAGCCGCAAATGCACTTCTCAAGATGCTCGAGGAGCCGCCCGCGCGCACGACGATCCTGCTGGTCGCGCATCAGCCCTCGGCGCTGCTGCCCACGATCCGCTCGCGCTGCCGGATGCTGCGGCTGGCCCCGCTTGCCCCCGCCGACCTCGAGGCGGCGCTGCGACAGGCCGGGGCCGAACTGCCCGAGCAGCCGGAAAGACTGTCCGCGCTCGCCGCGGGATCGGCCGGCGGGGCGCTCAGGCTCGTCAATCTCGGCGGGCTCGACCTGTACGGCGATCTGGTCGCAATCCTCGATTCGCTGCCCCGGCTCGACCGCCCGCGCCTGATCGCGCTGGCCGAAAGCATGGCGCGGCGCGGGCAGGAAGAGCGGCTCGACCTCCTGCTCGATCTGATCGACACGCTGCTTGCCCGGCTCGCGCGTCACGGCGCCACCGGCAGGCCCGGTCCCGAGGGCGCGCCGGGCGAAGCGGAGATGCTCGCACGCCTTGCCCCCGATCCGGCGAGCGCCCGGCGCTGGGCCGCACTCGCCGCCACCATCTCCGACCGCAGCCGCCACGGGCGGGCGGTCAACCTTGACCCGGCCGCCCTTGTCCTCGATACGGTGCTGAGGATAGAAAAGACCGCGCGCCGCTGATCCACCCTTGTCCGGCCACCGGCCCACCGGCCGCAGCGCGGGGAAATTCCGGGGACCGATGCCCGATACACCAGAAATCACCGACAGCCACTGCCACCTCGACTTCCCCGATTTCGAGGGCGAACTCGACCGGATCATCGCCAATGCCGCAAAGGCCGGCGTGACGCGGATGGTCACGATCTGCACAAGGCTCGAACAGGAGCCCGCCGTCCGCGCCATAGCCGAGGCTCATGACCCGGTGTTCTATGCCGCCGCGACCCATCCGATGAGTGTCGCGCAGACGCCCATGGCGCGCACCGACCAGCTGGTCGCGCTCGCGCGCCACCCGAAATTCGTCGGCATCGGCGAAACCGGGCTCGATTATCATTACACCGCCGAAAGCGCCCGCGCGCAGCAGGAGTCGCTGCGCATCCATATCGCCGCCGCGCGCGAAACCGGACTGCCGCTCATCATCCATTCCCGCGACGCCGATGACGACATGGCCCGCATCCTGACCGAGGAACACCGCGAGGGCGCCTTTTCCTGCGTGATGCACTGCTTTTCCTCGGGCGAGGCCCTGGCGCGCCGGGCGCTCGACCTCGGCTTCTATCTCTCCATGTCGGGAATCGCCGCCTTTCCCCGCAGCAGCGAATTGCGCGCAATCTTTTCCCGCGCCCCGATCGACCGCATCCTGGTCGAGACCGACGCCCCCTATCTCGCCCCCCCGCCCCATCGGGGCAAACGCAACGAACCGGCCTTCACCGCCCATACCGCGAAGGTCGGGGCCGAAGTCTTCGGGCTCGACTATGCCGATTTCGCGGCCCGCACGCAGGAAAACTTCGATCGTCTCTTTACCCGGGCCGCCGCCTGGCAGGGCAAAGGGGCCGCACCGGCATGAGCGGGATGCTGCGGGCCACGATCCTCGGCTGCGGCTCTTCCGGGGGGGTGCCGCGCCTCGGCGGCGAATGGGGCGCCTGCGATCCCGACGACCCGAGGAACCGGCGCCGCCGCTGTTCGCTCCTGCTCGAGCGCGACGGTAAAGACGGCACGACAAGCGTGCTCATCGACACCTCGCCCGACATGCGCAGCCAGCTTCTCGACACCGGAACCGGGCGGCTCGACGGGGTGGTCTATACCCATTCCCATGCCGATCACGTCCATGGCATCGACGATCTGCGCATGATCGTCTTCAACATGGGCGAACGGCTGCGCGTCTGGGCCGACGACTATACGGGCGACGAACTCCTGGCCCGCTTCGGCTATGCGTTTGTCCGCCCCGAAGGCTCGACCTACCCGCCGATCCTCGACCTCCACATCATCGAGGGGCCGTTCGAGATCACCGGCCCCGGCGGCCCGATCCCGCTGCGGCCCTTCCTCGTCAATCACGGCTCGATCAATGCGCTCGGCTTCCGCATCGGCGGGCTGGCCTATCTTCCCGATGTCGCCGAAATCCCCGAAGCCGCCTGGCGCGAGCTTTCGGAACTCGACTGCTGGATTCTGGATGCGCTGCGCCGTACCCCGCATCCGACCCATGCGCATCTCGCCCGCTCGCTCGACTGGATCCGCCGCGCCCGCCCGCGCCGCGCGGTGCTCACCAACCTGCATATCGACATGGACTACAGCGAGGTCGACCGCGACACGCCCGACCATGTGCTGCCGGCCCATGACGGCATGGTGATCGAAGTCCCGCTCTGATCCTGCGCCGGCGGCGGACAGGGCGCGCCCATGCCTTCTTCTGGCCGGAAATATCCCCGCCGGAGGCCCCCGCCGCCGGCCCGGGTCACACCGCGGGATATCGGGGCCCAGGTGGAAGCAAAGCTGCCGATTGCCCGCCTCAGCCGAGATTGGCAAGCGCGGGAAATGTCTCAAGCAGCCAGTAGGAAAAGCTTGAAAAACCGCCGGTCAGCATCAAAAGCCCGATGGTCCAGAGCAACAGCCCCATGCTGCGCTCGATCTGCTGCATGTGCCGCTTCATCCAGCCCATGAGCCCGCCGAGCCGGGGCAGGAACGCCGCGACCAGAAGGAACGGCACGCCGAGCCCGATCGCATAGACCGCAAGCAGCGACGTGCCCCGGGCAACCGACGCTTCCGAGGCGGCAAGCGACAGGATCGCGCCCAGTTGCGGACCGATGCAGGGCGTCCACCCAAAAGCGAAGGCAAGCCCCAGGACATAGGCCCCGAATGCCGATCCGCCGCGGTCTCCGGCGTCGATCCGCGCCTCGCGATCGAGAAATCCGATGCGATAGACGCCGACGAAATGTGCGCCGAACACCATCACGAGAATCCCGGCGATGGTGTTGAACCAGTCCTGATACTGCAGGAACAGCGTACCGATCATCGAGGCCGTGAAGCCGAGGAACAGGAACACCGTCGAAAGCCCGAGCACGAAGAACAGCGCGGGCAGCATGGCCCGGTTGCGCCCGGCCGTGTCGCGGCTCAGATCCTGAACCGCAACGCCGCTCATATAGGCCAGATAGGGGGGCACGATCGGCAGCACGCAGGGCGAAAGGAAACTCACGACCCCGGCCAGGAGCGCCACCGTCATCGCCGGCAGGAGCGCGGCGTCAATGATCTCGATTCCAAACATGATTCATGCTTTAGGCGATAGGGGAATCGAGGTCACGCAACATGTTGTCACAACTGCGTGCCCGCCCGCACGGGCCGGAGGTGTCCCCTTCGCCCGGCATCTGCTGCCAAGGAGTCTCCCATGACCAAGGTGGATGAAACCGTCGATGCCCGCGGCCTGCTCTGCCCGCTGCCGGTGCTGAAGGCGCGCAAGCGGCTCGGCGCGCTCGCGGATGGCGCGGTGATGCGGCTCGTCGCCGACGACCCGGCGGCGGTGGTCGACGTGCCCCATTTCTGCGCCGAATCCGGCCATGCGCTGCTCGCGCAGGAGGAATTCGAGGGGGCGCAAGGCTACCTGATCCGCAAGGGCGGCTGACCCGGGCTCCGGGCGCATATCGTCCCTGCGGAAAGACAGGAAGGCGGGCCGGTTTTCCGGCCGGCCCGCCCCCCGCGATTCATCTGTTCAGTGCGCCGTGCGGATCGTCAGCTGTTCACCGTCCACCAGCCCTGACGCCTGGGGCGCGCGGTTTCCTCACCACCCGGCTTGTCCTCTTCCTCGCCGGCGGCCTCCGCACCGGGCGCGGCCTGCGGTTCGGGTTCGGGCGCGGGGGTCGGGACAGGTGCCGGCGCCGGCTCCGGTGCGGGAGCCGGGGCCGCATCCTCGACCGCCGCAACCGGCGGCGCGCTCGGCTCAGGCGTCGCATCGGGTGCGGGCGTCGCCGGTGCCCCGGCGGTATCGGTCTCGGCGTTGCCGGCGGCCGCGGGCGCCTCCGGGGCCACCTGCGCTTTTGCTGCGGCACCAGAGCGGCGGCTGCGCACGACCCGCCGCGGCGCGGTGGCAGTCTCGCCCTCGGTGACCGGCTCCGCTTCGCCCGGCGCGGTCCGGGCCTCGGTGGTGTCGCCCGCCTCGGGTTCGGTGGCGTTGCCGGCTGGCCGCGGTGCACGGGTGCGCGTCGGGGCCTGCGGCGCGGGTTCCGCCGGCTGTGCGGCGGGGGCATCCGCGGCCGTGCTGTCCGCGGCCGCCCCGGCCCCGGTCACGGCTGCGTCAGCCTCATCCGCATCATCGGCGCGGTCGCGCCCGTTCTGCTCGGCGCCATGGCCATTGCCCTTGCCGCGGCGGCGCGGGCGGCGGCGGCGGCGGCGCGACCGGCCCTCGCCGTTTTCGTGGCTGCCGTTATCGCCGCCGGAAGATCCGCCGTTCTCGTCCTGCCCGACGGCGGATTTTCCGTCCTCATCGGCAGTTTCGTCTTCATCCGGCTCGGCCTCGGGTTCCATCAGCGACGCATCGGCCGAGACCACGGGGCTGCTTGCGACCGGGGTCGGGCGGCTCGCGGTCTTGAATTTCTCCATCACGAAATCGGGGCTGGCGAGCTGCCCGTCGCCTTCGATACGCACCGAAAGCCCGTATCGCGCCTCGATCTGGGCGATATGTTCGCGCTTCTGATTCATCAGGAAATTCGCGATCCCGACCGGCACCCGCACGAGAACCTCGCGCGAACGCTTGCGCACACCCTCTTCCTCGATCTGGCGCAGGATATTGAGCGCCATGCTGTCGTCCGAACGGATCAGCCCGGTGCCGTGACATGACGGGCAAGGCTGGGTCGTCGCCTCGAGCATACCGGGGCGCAGCCGCTGGCGGCTCATCTCCAGAAGGCCGAAGCCGCTGATGCGGCCGACCTGGATGCGGGCGCGGTCGGTCTTCAGCTTGTCCTTGAGCTTTTTCTCCACGGCCGAGTTGTTCTTGCGCTCGTCCATGTCGATGAAGTCGATGACGATGAGCCCGGCAAGGTCGCGCAGGCGCAATTGCCGCGCGATTTCCTCCGCCGCCTCGAGGTTGGTATGGAGCGCGGTCTCCTCGATGCTGCTTTCGCGCGTGGCCCGGCCCGAGTTCACGTCGATCGCCACCAGCGCCTCGGTTATGCCGATCACGAGATAACCGCCGGATTTCAGTTGCACCACCGGGTTGAACATGCCGCCGAGATAGCTTTCGACCTGATAGCGCGCGAACAGCGGCATCACGTCCTGGTAATGTTTCACGTTCTTGGCGTGCGACGGCATGATCATCTTCATGAAATCCTTGGCCGTGCGATAGCCCTGCTCGCCCTCGACCAGAACCTCGTCGATCTCGCGGCTGTAAAGGTCGCGGATCGACCGCTTGATCAGGTCGCCCTCGGCATAGATGCCGGCGGGCGCGATGGATTTCAGCGTGAGTTCGCGGATCTGCTCCCAGAGCCGCTGAAGGTAATCGTAATCGCGCCGGATCTCGGCCTTGGTGCGTTTGGCCCCGGCGGTGCGGATGATCAGACCGGCCCCGCGCGGCACGTCGATGTCGGCGGCGATCTCCTTGAGTTTCTTGCGATCCGCGGCGTTGGTGATCTTGCGCGAAATGCCGCCGCCCCGGGCGGTGTTCGGCATCAGGACGCAATAGCGCCCGGCAAGCGAAAGATAGGTCGTGAGCGCCGCGCCCTTGTTGCCGCGCTCTTCCTTGACCACCTGCACCAGCAGGATCTGGCGCACCTTGATGACTTCCTGGATCTTGTAGCGGCGCAGGCGCGGCTTGCGCGCATGGCGCAGATCGTCGCTGTCGCCGGTGCCGTCATCGTCGTCCACCACCGACTCGATCGTGCCATTGGTCCCGGAGTCCCCGTTGCTGTCGTCGCCCGGGGAATCCTCGTCCTCCGGGTCGGCGACGGGGGTCTCGGCCACGCGCTCCATGGGAGAGCTGCCCTCGTCCGCGTCCGCGTCGTCGCCTTCGTCGAACTCGACCGTCTCCATGCCGGAGATCGCATCCGAGGTGACCGCGCGTTCCGCCTTCGTCGCGGCGGCCGCGGCCTCTTCCTCGCGCGCATGCAGCGCCTCGGCGCGGGCGTGTTCCTCGGCCATCAGCGCTTCGCGATCGGCCACCGGGATCTGGTAGTAATCGGGGTGGATCTCCGAAAAGGCCAGAAATCCGTGACGGTTGCCGCCGTAATCGACAAAGGCCGCCTGCAGCGACGGCTCGACGCGCGTTACCTTTGCGAGATAGATATTCCCGGCAAGCTGGCGCTTGCTTTCGGATTCAAAGTCGAATTCCTCGACCCGGTTTCCGTCCACCACCACGACGCGGGTTTCCTCCGCGTGGGTGGCGTCGATGAGCATTTTTCTTGACATGTTACCTTGCTGCACCGCGCCCGACCGCGCTGCCCGGGTGGGCGGGCGCGGTGGCGATGGTGACTGATCTGGGCGATAGGTGACGCAGGCGGACATGAGTCGGGGGCGGCGGCCGCTGTCCGGCGCCCTGCCCCTGTGCTCGATCCTCGCGCGCGCGTCATCGCGGTTCTTCTCCGACAGCGCGGAACGGTTCCGGCGCTGCCCATCCGTTCCCTTGCCGGTGGGTCTTGGGGGCAAGGGCATTGCGTCGATCCCGCAGGGGATCAAGTAAACCCGCACCGGCAGAGGCTGTTGTTTGGACGTCCCGGACGGCGCGATGAAAATTCATCCGGATTCGCTGGCGACCGCCAATGCGAACCTCGTCCGCACAATATGCTGACGTGAGCGGCAATGACAATGCCAAATTTGCCGCCCAGGGCGGCGGGCTGGCGTTCGTGCCGCCCAGGTAACGGTGCCGCCCGGCGCGGGGCGCGCCGGTTTCAAAGGTAATCCGCGCGCTGCAGCCCGTATTTCGCCATCTTCTCGTTCAGGGTGCGCCGCGGCAGGCAAAGCTCGTCCATGACGCTCGCGATGCTCCCCTTGTGGCGGCGCATGGTGTTGTCGATCAGCATGCGCTCGAACGCCTCGACATATTCCTTGAGCGGCTTGCCCTCGGTGGTCATGACCGGCTGCATCTCTTCGTGGTCGGACATCAGCAGCGAAGCGATGGTGCCGGCGCCGCGGCGCGACTGCAGCACCGCGCGTTCGGCGATGTTGATGAGCTGACGGACATTGCCCGGCCACGGCGCCTGCAGCAGCTGGGCCGCCTCCTGCGCCGAGATCTGGGGCGCGTCGCAGCCGTATTCATCGGCGAACTGTTCACTGAGCCGCGTGAACAGGGTCAGGATGTCCTCGCCGCGCTGGCGCAGCGGCGGAACGGTGATGCGCAATGCCGCAAGGCGATAGAACAGGTCCGGGCGCAGCGCGTCCTCGCAGGTGCGGCCGGCCTCCTGCATGTTGGAAATGGCGATGATGCGGGTCTCCGACGGGGTGCCCTGGGCGTTGATCGCGCTCAGCAGCTTGGCCTGAAGCGTTTCGCTCAACGCCTCGATATCCTCGAGCACGAGCGTGCCGCCGCGGGCCTCCTCGATCGCCGGAAGCTGCGTATCCTCGGGCTGCATCGGGCCGAACAGCCGCCGCGAGAGCGCCTCTTCCTCGATCGCGGCGCAGCTCAGCAGCACGAATTTCTTGCCCGCCCGGCTGCCGACCGCGTGCAGCGCATGGGCGACCAGGGTCTTGCCGGTGCCGGTCTCCCCGTCGATGAGCACATGCCCGTCGGCCTGCCCGAGGTCGAGGATATCCTCACGCAGCCGCTCGATCTGCGGGCTGGAGCCGATCAGCTTCTTCATCAGTTGACTGCCGTCGCTCAGTTCGCGGCGCAGCGCGCGGTTGTCGAGGGTCAGGCGCCGCGTTGCGGTGGCGCGGCGGGCCAGTTCGGACATGCGGTCGGGATCGAAGGGCTTTTCCAGAAAGTCAAAGGCCCCGAGCCGCATCGCCTCGACCGCCATGGGCACGTCGCCATGACCGGTGATCATGATGACCGGCAGCGCGCTGTCGGTGCCCATCAGCTTTTTCAGGAACTGCATCCCGTCCATGCCCGGCATGCGGATATCGGTGATCACGATGCCCGGATAATCGGGGCCGAGCTTCTTCAGCGCCTCTTCGGCGCTGGCAAAGGCCTCGGTATCGTAGCCCGACAGCGCGAGCCACTGGCTGATGCTCTGGCGCATGTCCTGTTCATCATCAATGATCGCAATCTTCATGGCCTGGGCCATTCCTGTCACCTTCCCGTCATTCCGCCGCTTCCATCCCGTCGTCGAGAATCGGAAGCTGCATTTCGAATACCGCACCGCCATCGCGCGCATTGCGCGCCGTCAGGCGGCCGCCCAGGTCGTTCACGATCCCCGAGGAAATCGCAAGCCCCAGCCCGACGCCGTCGCCCGGCGTCTTGGTCGTATAGAACGGCTCGAACAGCGCATCCAGATCCTCGATCCCCTCGCCGTTGTCGCGCACCGTGAGCGTCGCCGTCTCGCCGGCCGCGAGAATGATCTGCACCTCGGGTTCCGCCACCGACTTGGTGGCGTCGATCGCGTTGCGCAAGAGATTGACCATCACCTGTTCGATCCGCATCCGGTCACCCATCACCCAGACCGGCTCGTCCGGCAGAATCTGGGTGATCTGCACCTGGCGCTGGCGCAGTTGCGGCTCCATCATCGACAGGGCCGACGCCAGCGCATCGCCCATGTTGACCGGGGAAAAGCTCTCGGCCCCCTTGCGGGCATAGGATTTCAACTGACGCGTGATCGCCCCCATGCGCTCGATCAGGGCGTCAATGCGCCCGAAAGAGGCCAGCGCCTCCTCGGGGCGGTTGCGCCGCAGCAAGAGCCGCGCACCGGCAAGATAGGTCTTCATCGCCGCGAGCGGCTGGTTCAGTTCGTGGCTCACCGCCGCCGACATCTCGCCCAGCGCGGCGAGCTTGCTCGACTGCGCCAGCGTCTGTTCGGCCACGGCCAGGTTCTCCTGCACCCGCTCGCGCTCGGCGATTTCGCGCTGGAGCCGGGCGTTCAGCAGGCGCAATTCGGCGGATTCACGCTCGAACAGCGCCATGCGCAGCGCCGTGCGCCGGTTCAGCACGTAGAATCCACCGGCCAGAAGCAGCGCGAACCCCATGATCTCGAGCGCGAGCACCCCGTTCACCCGTTCGCGCACCGATTCATAGGTGCTGAAGGAAATCATCCGCCAGCCCCGGAACGGGATCCGCGTCGAGGTGCGCATCACCGCCTCGCCGCGCAAATAGGCGTCGGCCGGCAGCGCGGTCCAGTCGGCCGTGGCCCGGATCGCGCGCTCGATGGCGTTGCGCGGCGGCTGCAACTGCACCGCCTCGGATTCGGTCAGGCCGCGCCAGCGCGATTCCGTCGACAGGATGATGGCGCCGGACGCATCGGTCACCATCATCGCATCCGAAATCCCGGCCCAGGCCCGTTCGAATTTCTGCAGATCGACCTCGACCACGATCACCCCGAGCACCGATCCGGCACTGTCGAGGCGGCGCGAATAGGTGAAACGATAGCCGCCCGCATCGCGCGGGATGACCGAGAACACCGTGGTGTTGGAGCGCAGCGCATCGACGAAATAGGGTTCACCCCGGTGCGAAGCGCCCAGCCGGCTGCGGTCGGTCGCCGCCACCGTACGCCCGCTGCTGTCGAGCAGCATGAGCGAGGCCGCGCCGATCTCTTCCACGAAGGAAATCAGCCGCTGGGTGGACTGGCTGAAATCCTTGGAGTTCAGCGCCGCGATCAGCGTCGGATCGCGCGCCAGAAGCTGCGGCACGATCGAATTGCGGCGCAGTTCGCTCACGAGGTTGCCGCCATACAGCGCAAGCCGCAGCTCGGCACGGTTGCGCGTGACCTCGGTGAACCGGTCGGTCAGCAGACGGTTGGTGACCCAGACGGTCGCGACCGCCGCCACCAGCACCACGAACAGGAGCACGCGGAACCGCCAGCCCCCGGTCGATTCGCGACGACCGGGAAGCATGGTTCTGAGAAGAGGATTGCGCGCCCGGGACATTTTCACAAGCTACGCGCAGCCGCAGCCGCGCTCAAGCGATCTGCCGCGCGCGGGCGGCGCGGATGGGCAAAACTGTGCCGGCCAGCCGGTCCGCGGGCGGTTCCACGCCGGCCCTGCCCCGCATTCAGTTGATCAGCTTCGGCTTCGTGACCTGCGCGCGGGGCAGCACGCCCAGGCGATGCGCGACCTCGGAATAGGCGTCGCTCAGGTTGCCGAGATCGCGGCGGAACACGTCCTTGTCGAGCTTGCGCCCGGATTCGATGTCCCAGAGCCGGCAGGAATCGGGGCTGATCTCGTCCGCGACCACAAGGCGCTGGAAATCGCCCTCGTAGATGCGGCCGATCTCGATCTTGAAGTCGATCAGCTTGATGCCGACGCCATACATGACCCCGGCAAGGAAGTCGTTGACCCGCAGTGCAAGGCTCAGGATATCGTCCATGTCCTGGGCGCTGGCCCAGCCGAAGGCGGCGATATGTTCCTCGGTCACCAGCGGGTCGCCGAGCGCATCGTCCTTGTAGCAGTATTCGATGATCGGGCGCGGCAGTTGCGTGCCCTCCTCGATGCCGAGCCGCTCGCTCAGGCTGCCGGCGGCGAAATTGCGCACGATCACCTCGAGCGGGACGATCTCGCAGGCGCGCACAAGCTGTTCGCGCATGTTCAGGCGGCGGATGAAATGGGTCGGCACGCCGATGTTGTTGAGCCCGGTCATGAAATATTCGCAGAGGCGGTTGTTCAGCACGCCCTTGCCGTCGATCACGTCCTTTTTCTTGGCGTTGAATGCGGTGGCATCGTCCTTGAAATACTGGACGAGCGTTCCGGGCTCGGGGCCTTCATAGAGAATCTTGGCCTTGCCCTCATAGATCTTCTTGCGCCGAGCCATGTTTCGCCTTTCGGGGTAATGTCCGGCAGATGATCTGCCCTCTGGCGCCGCTATAATCCAAGGCCGCTGTTCCCGCAAGCGGCGCGCCCTTCGCGGCACTTGCGCGATGCCGCGTGCGCGGGCATTCTGCCCCCGAAAACGCCACCCATGTTTGGAAAGAGTCCCGCCATGACCACATTCGACGACCGCAAGAACGCCTTCGAGAAGAAATATGCCCATGACGAAGAAATGCTGTTCAAGGCCGTGGCCCGCCGCAACCGGCTGGTCGGGCTCTGGGCGGCGGAACTGCTGGGCAAGTCCGGCAGCGAAGCCGACGCATATGCAAAGGAGATCGTGCTTGCCGATCTGAAACTGCCGGGGCCGGATGACGTGATCGAGCGGCTCGAGGCGGATCTGGGCGCCCGCGCCGATGCGGCGACCATCCGCGCCAAGCTCGACGAACTGCTGCCGGTGGCCAAGGCACAACTGATCGCGGAACTAGACGACCAGGAGGGCTGACCGCCGGGCCGAATGCGGCTTGCCAGAGGCCGTGGCACATGACAGATCCGGACGGGAGTGGACAGGCCAGACCACTTGCTGCACAGGATCACGACCATGACCGACCTGCTGACCCGCATGCTTGCAGAAAAGGATGTGCTGCTCGCGGATGGCGCGACCGGCACCAATCTTTTCGCCATGGGGCTTCCGGCGGGCGAGACGCCGGAAATCTGGAACGCCGAACAGCCCGAGAAGATCCGCGCCCTCTATCGCGGCGCCGTCGACGCCGGGAGCGACCTGTTCCTGACCAACACCTTCGGCGGCAACGCGGCGCGGCTCAAGCTGCACCAGGCGCAGGCGCGGGTGCATGAACTGAACCGCATCGGCGCCGAACTCGCCCGCGACGTGGCCGAGACCGCGGGGCGCAAGGTGGTGGTCGCCGGCTCCGTCGGCCCCACCGGCGAGATCATGGAGCCGGTCGGCACGCTGTCCCACGCGCTTGCGGTCGAGATGTTCCACGAACAGGCCGACGCGCTCCGGGAGGGCGGCGTAGATGTCGCCTGGCTGGAAACCGTCTTCGCCCCCGAGGAATACCGCGCGGCCGCCGAGGCGTTCCAGCTGGCCGGCCTGCCCTGGTGCGGCACCATGAGCTTTGACACCGCCGGGCGCACCATGATGGGCGTAACCCCGGCCGCGCTCGCGCAGATGGTCGAGTCGATCGACAACCCGCCCGTCGCCTTCGGCGCGAACTGCGGGCGGGGCGCATCGGATCTGCTGCGCACGGTGCTCGGGTTCGTCGCACAGGGGACCGAGCGGCCGATCATCGCCAAGGGCAATGCCGGCATCCCGAAATTCACCGATGGAGAAATCCATTACGACGGCACGCCCGAACTCATGGCCGATTATGCGGTGATGGCCCGGGACTGCGGCGCGCGTATTGTCGGCGGCTGCTGCGGCACGACGCCCGAACATCTGCGCCACATGCGCGCCGCGCTCGATGAACGCCCGAAGGGCGAGCGCCCCACGCTCGAGGTGATCGCCCAGGCGCTCGGCCCGTTCAGTTCCCCCGATGACGGGAACGAGGACAACGGCGCCGCCGCGCGCCCGGCCCGAAGCGGCCGCCGCCGGCACCGCGACTGAACCGGCGCCACGCAGCAAAGCGCCGCCGGTTCCGCCGACCGGCGGCGGGCCGGGCGCGCGGCGGCGCCCGCATACCGCGCTGCAGCGGGCGGGAAAAGGGCGCCGGTCGCCCGGCTGCCCCTCATGCTCCGTTCCCCGCAGCCTGCCGGCAGACGCGCCGCCCGGGCGCCGCGCTCAGCGGGCGATGACGATCTCGGCCAGCAGACCGCCAAGCCGCTCGCTCCGGCCCAGCACCAGCCGCCCGCCGTGGATGCTCGCCACATCGGCGACGATGGCAAGCCCGAGCCCGACCCCGCTGCCGCGATCCTGATTGCGCGCCGGATCGAGCCGGGTAAAGGGTTTCACCGCCTCTTCGCGGTCGGCTTCGGCGATGCCCGGCCCCTCGTCCTCGACCCGGATCCGCAACTGCCGGGGCGTCAGCAGCACCGAGACCTCGGCCCGGTTCCCATAGCGCAGGGCGTTGGAAATAAGGTTTTCGACCGCCCGGCGGATCGCGCTCGGGCGCAGCATCAGCGTCGCGTCGCTGTCGCCCTCGGCCAGGGCAAGTTCGACCCCCATGCCCGCCCGCTGCGCATCCGCAACGATCTGCCCGACCAGATCGAGCGGATTGACCGGCTCCGCCTCGTCCTCGACCGCCCCGCGCGAAAAATCGAGGAACGCGTCCAGCAGCTTCTGCATCTCGGCGACGTCGTTCAGCAGCGGCTCGGAATCTTCCATCATGGAAAGCCCGAGCTTCAGCCGCGTCAGCGGTGTGCGCAGGTCGTGACTGACCCCGGACAGCATCATCGTGCGCTGTTCGATCTGGCGCTCGATCCGGTCGCGCATGTCCAGAAAGGCATGGCCCGCCGCGCGCACCTCGACCGCGCCCGAGGGCTTGTAGCGCATGTGATGCCCGCGCCCGAAAGCCTGCGCCGCGCGGGCAAGCCGGGTGATCGGGCGCAGCTGGTTGCGCATGTAGACAAAGGCGATGACGGTCATCAAAACCCCGAAGGCGACCATGGTCACGATCAGCTGATGCGGCGCCGCGACCGTCACCCGGCGGCGGCTGAAGCTGAGACGAAGCACCCCGAGCGCGGTTTCACGGTAGGCCAGAACCATGTTGTCGCTGCCGAATTCCAGCACCGCGATCTGCGGCATCCGCTCGCGGAATGTGTCGCGCACCACGCGGGCCGAAAAATCATACCATTGGATGAAATCCTCGTCCGGCATCGCCCCGGGCTCCACAAACCGCGCGCCCATCCCGAAACGGTGCAGAAGCGGCGCCATGCGCGCCAGCGCCTCGCCCTGCGTCATGGACCCGTCGACCACATCCGAAATCACCGCGAGCTCGCGCAGTTCGGCATAGGCGAGTTCGGTCGTGACCTTGCTTAGATGGCGGCCGATGAAGACAAAGGACACCACGAGCTGCAGCACCACGACCGGCGCCACCAGGATGAGCGCGGTGCGCCCGTAAAGCCCGCGCGGAGTAAAGCGTTTGAGCCAGCGAAACATCATGCGCCGACCCTAGACCAGGATTCGGCGCTCCGGTATTGCCTTTCGCCGCCCCGCGGCAGATGCCTGTCATCATGAACACCCCCTGCCCCGATTTCGCCCCGAAACCCGGCCGCGCCGTGACGCTGCTGCCGGGGTTGCGGCGGATTCTCGCGCCCAACCCGTCACCCATGACCGGCGCGGGGACCAACACCTATCTGCTCGGCACGCGCGATCTGGCGGTGATCGACCCGGGGCCCGCCAGCCGCGCGCACCTTGACGCGATCCGCGCGGCACTCGGCCCCGGGCAGCGGATCAGCCACATCTTCGTCACCCATTCGCATCTGGACCATTCGGCACTGGCCGGGGCGCTGGCCCGGCAGAGCGGCGCGCCCGTGTTCGCGTTTGGCGATTCGAACGCCGGGCGCAGCCCCTTCATGAGCCGGCTTCTGGCCGAGGGGCTGTCCGGCGGCGGCGAAGGCATCGACCGCGACTTTGCCCCCGACCGGCGCCTGTGCGACGGCGAATCGGTCTCGGGCGACGGCTGGCACCTGCGCGTCATCCACACGCCGGGCCATTTCGGCAATCACATCGCCCTTGCCTGGGGACGGCACTGCTTTACCGGCGATCACGTCATGGGCTGGGCAAGTTCGCTCGTGTCGCCCCCCGACGGCGATCTCGGTGACTTCATGGCCTCCTGCGAACGCCTGCGGCGGGACGACTGGGACTGTTTCCACCCCGGGCATGGCGCGCCCGTCACCGATCCGGCGGGGCGACTCGACTGGCTGATGGCGCATCGCCGCAGCCGCGAGGCCGAGATCCTGCGCGAACTCGCCGCCGGTGCCGCGCGCATAGGCGATCTGGCCCGGCGCATATATGCCGACATCCCGGCACCGCTGCTGCCCGCGGCGGAACGCAATGTGCTCGCGCATCTGCTCGATCTGCTGCGCCGCGACCATGTCCGCATGACCGGTCCGCCGGGCAGCAAGGGCCGGTTTTCGATCACGTCCCCCCGGCATAAACCCGGAGCGCAATGAGCGGAAATCGGCTCTGGACCTCGCTGAAAGCGATTGCTATATCGCGATCACCGTTCCGGCGTAGCTCAGCGGTAGAGCAGTTGACTGTTAATCAATTGGTCGTAGGTTCGATCCCTACCGCCGGAGCCAAAATCCTCGAGCAAGGTCAAGCGTCTGGCAGATCATAGCCCTGCAGGGTGGTCTTCATCCCCGCGTGTGCGGGGAACAGATGGGCAGCGATCCCACCCGAGGGGCGAGTTGCGGTTCATCCCCGCGCGTGCGGGGAACAGCCGCAAAGTCATTGGAGACGGGTTTGCGCCCGCGGTTCATCCCCGCGTGTGCGGGGAACAGGTCCGACAGGATTTGCCGGCTGGCCTTCATCCAGGTTCATCCCCGCGTGTGCGGGGAACAGGCGCGGCGGCCGTGTCGAACCCGCCGATCAAACGGTTCATCCCCGCGTGTGCGGGGAACAGGCGGGATTGACCAGCGGCCATGTTTTCGGGTCCGGTTCATCCCCGCGTGTGCGGGGAACAGGGGCGTTGAGCGCCGATGCGAAATCGGGAGCACGGTTCATCCCCGCGTGTGCGGGGAACAGATCAGCGCCGGGTTAAGTGCCATTCGCAGATCCGGTTCATCCCCGCGTGTGCGGGGAACAGCGGAGCCATGACCCGCTCCGCCCCATCCTGTCCGGTTCATCCCCGCGTGTGCGGGGAACAGGCCTATCTGGGAAGCCAGGCCGTTAGGTCTGGCGGTTCATCCCCGCGTGTGCGGGGAACAGGGAAACTAGCCGATTCCGTTATGGGGGTCGAACGGTTCATCCCCGCGTGTGCGGGGAACAGTCAGCGCGGGTCACGCTATCCGGAATGCAAGCCGGTTCATCCCCGCGTGTGCGGGGAACAGGCGGGTCGGGATGCGCATTTACCGCGCAACCGCGGTTCATCCCCGCGTGTGCGGGGAACAGGCAACGTCGCGCTCAATCGTCATCGCCTCCTGCGGTTCATCCCCGCGTGTGCGGGGAACAGTTCTCGGGCGAGAGCCACTGGAATCCATCGGGCGGTTCATCCCCGCGTGTGCGGGGAACAGGACGTGTTTGTGAACGCGTATCATCGCATCCGCGGTTCATCCCCGCGTGTGCGGGGAACAGACTTCCTGGAAGCCTTTGTGCTGCAATGATATTCACGATGTCAATCGAGGCACCGATTATTGCGCCGCTCCGGCACGACCTCCGGCTATTCGCGTGGATAGAACGAAACCAGCTTCAATCCGTCGAAATCGACCGGCATCCGGCGGTTGCGGCCAATGGTCAGAAACTCGAATCCCTGATCCGTGGGCGCCTTCCAGATCATCACCGCATCGCCGCCCTCGATATAGGCTTCGACCTGCTCCCAGATGCGGGCCCGGGTCCTGGCGGAATAGTTGCCGACATAGACGCCCGCCCTCACCTCCAGCAGCCAGGCGGCAAGGCGGCCACGCAGGCGGGGCGGGGCGTTGTTCAGGACGACGACCATTATCCGCGATGCCCCTCGTCTCCTGAACCGGCCCCGTCGTCGAAAGCCGGGCCGATCGCATCCGGCGGCGGCTCGGGACGGGGCAGATCGCCCGCCGCCAGCACCTCCTCGATGCCGGGGATGATCTTCGCCAGCAGGCCGGTGCGGCGAAAGGCATCGCGGCAGGCAAGCCGCACGGCCCGGTCCGGCGACATGTCCAGCTTGCCGCGCGCATGTTGCCCGGCGATGCGGAACGCCTCGGGAACGACGGTTTCCAGCTTCCAGAGATCAGCGATGTCGTAGACGAAGGACAGCGGCTTGCCGGTATGCAGAAAGCCGATGGCCGGGGCATAGCCCGCGGCCAGAACCGCCGCCTCGGTCAGACCGTGCAGGCAGGCGGTCGCGGCGGAAAGGCAGCGGTTCGGCACGTCGCCCGCCTCCCAATCCGCGACATCGTATTGCCGCCACTTCCAGGTGACACCATGCGTTTGCGCCAGAAGCTCATAGGCCTTGCGGACCCGCACCCCTTCGATGCCGCGGAGCTGGTCGATCGAGCGGCGCTCGGGCGCGGGTTCGCGAAAGCGCACCTGATACATCTTGCGCACCACACGCAGCCGCGCGGCGGGATCAAGCGCGATGGACGCCTGCCAGAGCAGCCGGTCGGATCGGGCACCACCGGGCTGGCCGGCAGAGTAAAGCCGCACGCCCGCCTCGCCCACCCAGGTGATCAGGGTTCCCACGCGCGCCGCCAAGGCCACGGCGGCATGGCTGATGCGGGCACCGGGTTCCAGCATGATCCCGGCAAGGCCGCCCACCGGGATATGCGTCCGCGTGCCGTCGGCATTGACCGCGACGAAGGCGCCGTCCTGCACATCCAGTTGCGCCCGCTCGACGAAAACCAGCGAGGCGCGATCCTTGAGCGGAATCGGCTTTGGCGGCGGCAGACCGGGAATCGCCATCTCAGCGCCCCATCTCAGGCCCGCCGGATCAGCATCAGCCCGCAGCCAAACGCCTTGGCGCGGCCGAAACCACGGGCAAGCCGGCCGACGAAGGTGCCGGGATCGGTGACGGTCAGCCGCCCGGTCATCTCGATCACGCCGAATTGCGGCTGGCCCTTGCGGGGGCCGATATGGGCCGGCAGCGGGACCACCGAATAATCGGCTGCGGCGAAATCCGCGATCTGAAATCCCGCGCTCTCGCCTTGCCGCGCCAGCCAGTCGCGGCCAGCGGTTTCGGCAGCCGCCATGCGCGCTTCGCGCCGGGCATCGCTTTGGCGCCCCGAAGGCAGGCCGTGGAGGGCATCCATCACCACATCGACCCGTTTTGCACGGGCATCGGGTACGGTCTTGCGCGTTCTGGTGGCATTGGCGCGCAGGACGAAACCCAACCGGTCGCCGGCGCGCAGATCGGGGGCAAAGGGCTTGACCTCGGGCGGCAGGAACAGCCCCGCGCCATCCGTCGCGGGAGAATGAGGTGAGAGGATCAGGAAGCGCCCACCTCCCTCGGCCCGCCACAGGAAATCGCGAGTGCGGTCGGGATCATCCGCGAACAGCGTCCAGATCAGCCGGTGATGGGCATCCATGATCCGGCCCCGGTCGGGATCGTGCAGCCGGTCGCGGGCAGCAGGGCCTTCCATCGGGTCGATCAGCGCCTTCAGTGCCGTCGTCGCCGGATTGCGCGCCAGCGTCACCCGCGACAGATACAGCGTCATGTCGCCTCCGCAGGCCGGTGGATGAACACAGGGCGCTGAGCAAAGTGCCACTTGGCGCGATCCACGGGCAGATCGTTGCGGCTGTCCTGCGCGTCCCCCGGCGACAGACGCTCGTCCGACGCCACCAGCCGCAGCGCGCCCCGATAGCCGAAGGGCGGACGGTCGGTCAGTGCCAGCGCCTGCAAGGGCCCCTCGGCCTCGAGGACACGCGGCGCCGGCGGCGCGGCCAGCGGGCAGGACTTGCGGCCCAGATAAAGGGTAAAGACCGGCCGGCGCAGCGCCTGCGCCAGGTCCTCCAGCCCCGGGCCGGGCCAGAGCGCCACGACATAGGCCACTCCCGCGCGATAGTCGCGCAGGGTAATGGTCGTGTTCGTCTTGCGCCCGGCGCGAGCGATGGCGGCGGGGCGGCTGTCGGGATTGCGGGCGGCGGCGGTCGGCACGGTCTCGACGGTGTGGTAATCGCGCAGCGGCACGCCATCGTCGATCACCCCCACCGCCATGCGCAAGCCGTCCAGCCGCGCGAACCCGGCATCATCGCCGCGCCGGACGCCCATTGCCGCCGCGACCAGCCCGATCACAGCAGAACGACCGGGCCATGTCAGCGAGCCGCGCCGCTCATGCCCGGCCAGTTCCCCCATGCTGCCCAGTGCAGCGCAGAGGGTGAAGACCAGATGCTCAGCCATTCGCCGCCACCGCCGAAGCCGCGAAGGCCGCAATGTCGTTCAGCCTGCCTTCTTCCGCCGCGACATTCATCACCGCCTCGCGCACGGGCGCGCTGTCATAGGCGGCGTCGATCCGGCCGCGCATCGCCTCCAGCGCCGTGATCGAGGCCGCCAGCAGATCCTCGTCCTGCACCGGCTTGAGGAAAGCGCCGGTCAGGTCGCGAGGCGCATGGCTGCCGATCTCGGCCAGCACATAGCCCGCAAAGGGGTGATGCGCATGACTGTTCTGCTTGCCTCTGGGCGTGGCGGTCGCCAGCGCGCGGGCCAGCGCGTCCAGCCCCTTCGCGGCCAGTTCGCGGTCGCCGCCAAGGTTTTCGACCAGCAGATCGGTGTTCACGCAGGCATAGAGGTAATAGACGCCCGAGCCGAAGGCATGTTCGCCCAGATGCGCCCCGCCCGCATCCTCATCGCGGGTCTTGAGGTCATCGACGGCTGTGAAGAAATCGTCCTCGGATTGCGCGCGGTGGGTGGTGATGGCATGGCCGACCTGAACGGCGGCCTCGCGGTTGAAATCCGGGTTGTCGGCCAGCATTCGGCCGAACATGGCGATGTCCACCGCCCCGCCCGCACTGCGCAGCACGGTTTTCGCCAGATCCTTGTCCGCCGGCAGTCCCTCTCCCGCAGCGGCGCGGCGCGCGAGGTCCAGCGCATGGGTCCGTTCCTCGGGCGAGATGAAGGCCAGCGTCGTGCCCTGGACCAGATCGGGGTTTTTCTTGTCCACCGGCTCGATCTTTCCGAAGACCTTGGCCACCGATTCGGCGATTTCGCGCGCTTTCGCCGCGTCCACACCGTCATCCGCCAGCGCCTTGCGGATCACATCGCCAAGCCGTTTCGTGCGTTCGCCCAAAGACCCGACCAGCGCCTGCTGGAACCCGTCGGACATGCGCAGCGCCCGCTTGATCGACTGGCTGGACAGCCGCAGCCGGGGGGCGCCGCCGTAATGCGCCTCTTTCGGGCGGCCCTGGTCGTCGCGGTTGGGGTTCGACGGAGGATAGGCCGTCAGCAGGTGAAGTTGCAGAAAGGTGGTCATTCGGTCTCCTCCTCGGCGGCGGCCGGGCGCGGGGGCGCGGCACCGTAATAATCGAAACACCAGCGGATCCGGGACTTTTCGCCCCAGAAAAGAATGTCCTCGGCCAGCGCCGCCACGTTGCAGGCGCGCCCGGCCAAAGGCAGCGCGCGACGCAGGCCCGTCGCCAGCTCCCTTCGGTCGTCCGAGCGGATCAGCCGCTGAAAGCGCAGGGGCGACAGCGCCTCGGGATCGCCCGCGCCGAAAACCTGCGCGATACGGCGCCCGTCATGGCGCTCGACATGCGCCAGAACCTGCGCCAGCGCGGCCAGTGTCAAAGCGTCGGTCTTGCGGCCAAGTCGGTCATGCAGTTCGATCACCCGGCCCTCGGCCAGAATATCGGTGACATGATCCGCCCGCCGCAGCCTTGCCCGCAAGGCCCGCGCGGGGCCGGTGTCGTCATCAGGGCGGAGGGTCTGCTTCCACCAGCCAAGGGCGATCTGGCCGGGGTTTTTTGTCGCATCGCTCATGCGGCCTCCTTCCTGCGCCGGCGGGGCTGAAGACCCAGCTTCTGATAGGCATCCCTGCCCAGCCTGTTCCACCCGGCGAAGGTGGCGCGCAGCCCCTCGCGCGACCGGATGATCTCCTCCATCGCCTCGGGCCGTTGCTGGTCCAGCCCCGGCAAAGCCTGCCGGTCAAAGATCGTCAGCGCCCCCCGCTCCATCGCCCGCAGCCAGCGCGCTGCAGTATCGTCAGGCGGAGCGCCAGCCAGCAATCTGCCGAGTCCGGCCTCGAACTCCGCCTGCGTCGCGGTAAAGAACTCCTCGCGCAACGCTTCCAGCGCGCTGCCTTCGCCTGCGACAACCTTCAGCGCGCCGCGCAGGGCAAGGCCGAAGGTTTCCGCCGACTGGATCATGGCAATCAGGGTCAGCCCCGCCCCGGTGTCGATCGGCAGCAGCGGCTGGCGCGACCAGATGAAATCCCTGGGCTTCATGTTGTCCATCGCCCAGCCGGCCACGATCACGCTTGCCCCGGCCCTGTCCCGCAGCAGCACACGCTGCTCATAGCTGTCCAAGGCTTGCGCGCGGCGCCGCAGATCGGCCTCGTCCCCCGGCATGTCCATCACCACGCCCAGCCAGTTGCGATAGCCGAAAGCACCGGCGCGGGGGTGCAGCGGCAGAAGTTCGGCCCCTGCCTTCTGCCGGTAATAGGGGGTCAAGGGATGCTGCCATCCGGCATAATTGACGCCGTAGGGCTTCTGGGTCACGCCGCGGATCGTTTCCTCGCCGACCAGCCGCAAGCGGCGCGGCATGCCGAAGAATGCCTCGGCCGGGTGCGCGGTGTCGGGGTAGACCTCGGCCCCCTTCGCCTCGGATGTGCGGGTCGGGCGCATCCATGGCAGCACCTCCGGGCCGGCCGGTCGGCCATCGGGGACATTGGCCCAGACCAGATCCCACAGATTGCCGCGACCCGGATCGACCAGCGTCACCATCGGCCCGCCGCCGCGCATCGAAGTGCGATTGCCCGCCCCGCCCGAAGGCGCATGGGCCTGAAGCGTGTAAAGCGCCATCGCGGCCAGGGCCGGATCCAGCACCGGATAGCGGCCCCTCCGCACCATCAGATCGGCATTGTTGCGCGCGGTATTTCCACCCGCCGAATCGATGAACAGCATGTCGGGCGGGTTCGGCTCCCCTTCCAGCGGATCGAAATCCTGAAGAAAGCGCGGACCGTCACCCATCAGATTGAAGGCCGGCGCAAGACGGGCGAGCCGCTTACGCAGACGCTGAGCATCCGGCTTGCGGATCCGCCAGTCCTGCGCATTGGCCGGCGGATCGGCAAGAAAGACGAGGCCGATCAGCAGTTCGAGGCAGGCGATGTTCAGATCGGCGCGCGGCCAGTCAGGAAACATGACGCCCGGCTCGGCGATCTGGTCGGAGCGGATGATGCGGGGGCCGTCATCGGAACGGAGAACCGGAATCCAAGGATCGGTGATGAGGTTGAGAGGCATCAGGACAACCCCGCGATTCACGTTATGGTTGATCCAACCAGAGCCGCCTCTCTGCTGTCAATCCTATTGGTCCCTTCCCGTGCTCTACCCGGCCGTGGTTGAAATATAGATCCGCCATAGCCCATGGGGCTGATGGAGGTCGGCGCGGATAACCCGGTAGGTAGGGGAAAGGAGCGTACAGACGGGGAGCGGGCCCGCTCGGCTCACTGTTGCGGATTATCTCCGCGCATCCGGAGATCACACCCAACGCAAGCCCGAACTCTTCGAATAACGCAACCCCTCGCAAATCTCGCCGGCATCGTCCGCCGGGCAAACCGTCACTGCCGCGCGGCGCCAGTCGGGCCAGTCGCGCGTGGTGGCCGCAATCTGGGGCGCTTCCTGATCCGGCAGGGGCAGGCGATCCAGCCGCGCCTTGTCTGCCGACACTTCGGAAAGTTGCCAACGATCGGCCAGCGTTCCATCGCCCTGCGCCCAAGGCACCAGCACGCCATCCACCCGGCGCGCCAGTGCCAGCGTCCGTGTCTCGCGGCCCAGCCGGGTCGGATAGCGGGTGTCGTCCGCCCCCGCCGCGCCCTGCCGGTAACCCGCGCCGAAATCGACCACGTTCTGATCGCCCAGCGAGCGGCGGGCATAGCCCTCGCCGATCCGCTCCTGCTCGGCAGCATCCAAGACCGGCGGGACCGGAACCGCCCCGTCGCCGTGCACCGCCTCGATCAGATCGCGCAACTCATGCGGCGCGTTGATCTCGCCCCGCCGGAACAGCAGGTCGGCGGTGCGCCATTGCTCGGCCAGCGGATAGACCCAGGCACCGCCGTCCAGCACCTGATGCAGCCAGCGGGCATCCGGCACCTCGGCCGGATCGGGCGAGACGACATGCAGCATGGGCCGGGGAACGGGCCGCTGGTCCTGCGGGCGTTCGTCCATATGCCGCCACAGACGCCCGGCGCGCTGGATCAGCGCGGCCATCGGCGCAAGGTCGGACACCATCACGTCGAAGTCCAAATCCAGCGAGGATTCCACCACCTGTGTCGCCACAAGCACCCGGCCCGCGCGGCCATTGCCATTGCGCCCAAAGCGCGCCAGTTCCGCCGCCTCGATCCGCTTGCGGTCGCAGAGCGCGAAGCGGGCATGCAGCAGCGAGGCGTCGATCCCGCGCGCCCGCAACAGATCGACGGCGGCGATTGCGTCATCGACGGCATTGCGCACCCAGACGCAGGCCGCGCCGGCCTGCGCCGAACGTGCCAGCAGATCCGCGGCCGCTTCGCCATCGGGCAACCTCTCGACCGTCACCACCCCCTTCGGGCTGGGCGTCGCGGCAACGGGCTGCGGCTTGTCTGCTCCCGGGATCGTCAGTGCGGGATAGGCCGGGTCGCGATCCATGGCCCAATTCATGCCCGCTCCTTCGGCAAAGGCTCGCATCAGCCGCGCCCGCGCGTCCAGCGGCAGGGTCGCCGTCAGCAGGACCGCCGATCCGCCCTGCGCGGCATGGGCCTGCAACAACCGCTCCAGCAGGATCGCCATATAGCCGTCGCCCGAAATTTCATGCGCCTCGTCCACGATCAGGATCTTGGAGGACAGCCCCCACAGCCGCAGCGCCGAGAACCGCGCCCGCATCACCGCCAGCAGCGCCTGATCGACCGTTCCGATCCCCACATCGGCCAGCAGCGCCCGCCGCCGGTCATCCGCCAGCCATTCAGTGCAGGTCACGTCATCGCTGCGGCTGCGCCTGTGCTGCAAGTCGAGAAACGGCACCGACAGCCCGGCGCGGCCATGCGCCAGGGTCAGCGTCGGCCGATCCAGCATCCGCCCGACCACCGCCGCGGCACGGATGAACATCGCATCTGCCGTCGCCATGGTGGGCAGCGCGAAGAACAGCCCCCTGCCCTTCCCGGCCAGCAACATGCGCTGCGCGAGGATCAGTGCGGCCTCGGTCTTGCCCGCGCCGGTCTCGTCCTCGATGAAAGCCAGCATCGGCCCCCCGGGCAAGGGCGCGGATGCCGCGGCCTGCTGCATGGGACGAAAGGTGAAATCGAACAGTTCGCCGGCTCTGGCCGCCGTTCCCGCGACGCCTGCCTCGGGCACATGGCGCGCGGCGGCACCCCGCGCCAGCGCAAGATATTCAGCCAGGGACAGGTCAGGCGATCTGGCCGGAAACCAGTCGGCATTCGAGCCGATCCAGTCCGCCGCCGTGGTCAGCCCGGCCAGCCACCAGGACAGTCGCGTCGCCTCGATTTCATCCAGCCCCGCCAGCGATGCCTCCGGCCAAAGGCTGGCCAATGCCTCGATGGTCGCGGGAATGTCCGCCTCCGCTTCCGCACCCGCGCCGCTGCGCATTCGGGGAAAGAAGCGTTCATCCTGTTTCGAAGGCCGCCCGTGATGACCCGCAATGGCCGGGATCAGGGCACGCATCGCCCAGGGATCGGCCTGCAAGCGGTCCATAAGCCAGGGATCATCCAGAAGCCACGCCTCGGTCAGTTCCCAGTGCCGGATCATCTGTCGGGTTCCGCAGCGGATCATCTCCCGGAATTGCGCGCCGATCTTGCCCAGATCATGCAGCGCGATCAGCAGCGTGAATGCCGCCTTGTGCGCTTCGGGACGCGTGCTGCCCCGCAACAGCCGTTCGGCAACCGCAGCCACGTCGAGCATATGATAGATGGCAGGATGTTCGGGCCCGCCATCCCGGCCGCTTTTGCCAGGCCAATCCAGCAGATGAGAAACCATGAAAACCCGCGCCCAAAGGAGGTGCCGTTCGTCGAGTTAAGGCCGTCTTCCGCCAAAAGGAAAGAGGGCGCCAAGCCGCCCGGCCGGGCTTGAGGGCCTGGACCAGCGCGGGGCCACCCGGCCGAGGTCGTGTTGATCGCCGTTCTCGTCAGAGCGGGGTAACTCGCCCTTCACGCTGGCCGCGCGCTTGGCGGCATGCCGGAACACGGGGAAACACCGGCGGGCCGGCCCGCGCGCCGGCCGCAGCCGTCCCGCGTCGTATTGCGGCGGCTCCCGATACTGCATATGCAAAACACATGAGAACCGGATTCGAAGAAACCCTGGCGGCGCGCATCAGCCGTATCCTTGCGGACCGGATCGTCGCCGGCGAGATCGGCCCGGGCGAGTGGCTGCGCCAAGATTATATCGCCGAGGAATTCGGCGCCAGCCACGTTCCGGTCCGCGAGGCATTCCGCCGGCTGGAAGCGCAGGGCCTCGTCACGAGCGAGCCGCGCAAGGGCGTCCGGGTCACGGCCTTCGACCTTCCCCAGGTCAAGGAGGTTGCCGAGATGCGCGCCGCGCTCGAGGATCTTGCGCTGCGCCATGCCGCGCCCCACCTGACGCCGGCCATCCTGCAGGCGGCCGAAGAGGCGATCCGGGCCGGAGACATTTCGGACGACGTGCGTAGCTGGGAAGAGGCCAATCGCCATTTCCACCAGCTTATCCTGACGCCTTGCGCCATGCCGCGCCTGCTTGCGGCCATTGACGACCTCCATGCGGCGAGCGCCAGGTTTCTCTTTGCCGCCTGGCAGTCGAACTGGGAACAGCAGACCGACCATGACCATCGCGTCATCCTCGCCGCATTGCGCAAGGGAGAAATCGACCGGGCCTGCGCGACGCTGGCCCGGCATGTGCGCCGGATCGGCCGCCGCGGGCTTCCGTCTCCCCGGGGGCAGCAGCGCGAAGCCTTCATCATCGTCGGCTAGACCTCTGGTTTCAAAACGTTTTCAGCTATCAACCAGCTTGCGACATAGGTCAGCGGCACGCCCTGCGCGGTGCCATGGCGGGTTTCGTAGCGTTGCGTGAATCCGCGCAGCGCGGCGGCCGAGCGAAACTGCCCCGCGCGTGCGTTGACCCCGGTCGCCCGCAGATGTTGCAGCACGGCGAGCGCGGTGGGGAAGTGCAGGGTCGCGCGCCATTCTCCGCCGTTGCGGACCCGCCAGCCGGTCGGCAGCAAAGCCGCCATCCCGCCCGCGCTCAGGCAGGAGGGCGCGGCGGCCCGGCTGCCGAGGCTGCGCAGTTCCGGGAAATGCTCAGGCGTGAAGCCGGAGAGGGCAAGATACCCGCCCGGAATCACGGTGCGACACAGGCGCTCCACGGTCTTGCGCGGATCTTCCACCCACTGGATCATCGAGGCCGAGGCAGCGAGGTCGATCCGGCCCGGCAGCGGCACCTGCGCAATGTCCCCGGGCAGATATTCGGCGGCAACGCCCGGCAAGGGGCGCGCGACCAGATCGTTGAGCCAGAGGCGCTCGGGGTCCAGCTCCAGCAGATGCCGGGTCAGATGCCCCGAGCCGAACCCCGCCTCCAGTATGCGGCCGGGGCGATGGCCGGGAGCGATGGCGCGATACCCGGCAAACAGCCGCGTCGCGATCCGTCTCTGGACCAGCGCGGCCCGATCATAGCTGGCCAGTCCGCGCGCAAAGGCCCGGGCCACCCGGTCGGTCGTCGCGGTCACGCCAGAACCTCGCCCCAGTCGCGCCACAGACCAAACGGGTTATGTCCGCAATCCAGCACCTCGAACCGCCCGGCCCGGCCGCGCCAGGCACGATCTAGGTTGCGGCGGGAAAAGATGCGATCGGCGGCACCCAGCACCACGCGGTCGAAATCCGGCACCAACGCGACGTCCTCCCAGCCCATAACGGTTTCCAGTTCTTCGCGCAGGGCCCCGATGTCGGCATCTTCCGGCAGGTCACAGCCCGCCCGCCGCGCAAATTTCTGCAAGGACAGCGCGGACAGGCCCGCTTTCGTCGCCTGCAGCAGGGCGCGCGGGATGCCCAGGCCGTCGTCGCATGGCATCCATGATCCGCAGAGCGCGACCCTGCGGCGGAACAGGCCCCTATGCGGCAGGCGGCAGGCGGCAGCGACGCCGAATGACCATGCGACCAGGTCCACGGTCTCGTAGCCTTCCGGCCATCGCGGCAGGGAGAGATCGCGATAATCCGACAGGACCAGCACGTCGCAGGCCCCGGGCCCGGCCCCGGTCAGGTGCCGGAACGGCCCTGCCCCGACCGCCCAGCCGGTCAGCACGACGATCAGCGACGATCCCCCGCCGCGCTGCAGCCACTCGGCCTTCATGGCCACCCCGCGATTTCGACCATGACCTCGCAGATGCGTGCGACATCCCCGGCCGTCACGACAAAGGGCGGCATGCAGTAAAGCAGCCGGCCGAACGGGCGCAGCCAGACACCCCTGTCCCGGCAGACGGCATGCACGCGGATCATGTCGAGCGGCCTGTGCAACTCGATCACCCCGATGGCGCCCAGAACGCGCACGTCCCGCACCCCGGCGAATTCGCGGGCCGGCGCGAGGCCGCGGCGCAGCCACCCCTCGACCGCCGGAACCTGCCGCAGCCATGCGCCCTCGGCCAGCAGATCGAGGCTGGCACAGCTTGCCGCGCAGGCCAGCGGATTGCCCATGAAGGTGGGCCCGTGCATCAGCGCCGGCATCGGCCCGTCTGCGATGGCCTCGGCCACCTGCCGCGATGCGATGGTTGCCGCAAAGCTCATCATGCCGCCGGTCATCGCCTTGCCAAGGCAGAGGATGTCGGGGGTGACACCGGCATGTTCCATGGCAAACAGGGCACCGGTCCGGCCGAAACCGGTGGCGATCTCGTCAAGGATCAGCAGCACGCCGTAGCGGTCGCAGAGCGCCCGCACTCCGGCCAGCCATTGCGGATGCGAGAACCACATGCCCCCGGCGCCCTGAACCACCGGCTCGACGATGAAGGCGGCGATTCCGGCGCCGCGCTCCGCAAACAGGTCCTCGACCGGACCAAGGCCGTTGCGGGCCGGATCGTCGATCCAGTCCGCATCGAAGGCGATGGGCGGGCGCGGCACGAAATGCTGGATCTGCACCGCCGCGCCAAAATGGCTGTGCATGCCGGTCTGCGGGTCGCACAGGCTCATCGCCTTCCAGGTGTCACCGTGATAGCCGCCGCGCGCGGTGGCGATCGCCGTTCTGTCCGCGTGTCCGCGGCCAAGCTGCGCCTGTATGGCCATCTTCAGCGCGACTTCGACCGCGACCGAGCCGCTGTCGCTGTAGAATATGCGGTCCAGCCCGTCGGGCAGCAGGCCGGTCAGCCGCTCCGCCAGAGCGATCGCCGGAGCATGCGTGAGGCCGCCGAACATGACATGGGGCAGGCATTCCAGTTGCGCCGCGACAGCGGCCACAAGCCGGGGATGGCGATGCCCGTGCGCCGCGCACCACCACGAGGACATGGCGTCGATCATCCGCGTGCCGTCCGCAAGTTCAAGCCAGACGCCCTCGGCACTTCGGACCATGTGGACCGGCCCCGGATCGCGCATCGAACTGTAGGGGTGCCACAGATGCGCGCGCTCGAACGCGAGGTCCGCCATCACAGCACCCCGCGGATGCCGGCCACGTCGATGCCGGCGAACGCCCGGCTCAGCGTTTCGCGGGTAATCCGCGGCAGGACCGGCAGGCGGCCGAGATCGCGCGCCTTGCCGATGCTGCAGATCACGCGGCGGCTGTCTTTCATCTCGTCGCCGATAAAGACCACGCCCGCCACCCGGCAGCCGGCCGCCTCCAGCGCCGCGAGCGACAGGAGCGAATGATTGATGGTCCCGAGCGCGGTGCGGCAACAGAGCACCACCGGCGCCGCCCAGCGGGACATGACATCAAGGTAAAGAATCCGGCGCGTCAACGGCACCATCAGCCCGCCCGCCGCCTCGACCACGAGCGGCCGGTCCGATCGCGGCAGCGCCAGCCGTTCGGGCCGGATCGCGACCCCCTCCTGCTCGGCCGAGAGGTGCGGAGAGGCCGCAAGCCGCAGCCGGTAGGCCTCGGGCAGCACCGGGCAACCGGACAGCCGCCGCACCACGGCGCTGTCCGTTTCCCCGTCAAGGCCGGACTGCACGGGTTTCCAGTAGGCACCGCCCAGCGCATGCACCAGCCCCGCGCTGAACAGGGTCTTGCCGATGCCGGTATCGGTGCCGGTAACGATGACGGCGCTCATGCCGCGACACGGTTCAGCGTGGCAAGCGTGTCGAACAGCGCGGTGATATCCCCCGCCCCGACATTGCCGGTTATCGAGATGCGCAGCCGCGCCGTGCCGCGCGCAACGCTCGGCGGCAGGATCGCACGAACGTCAAAACCCTGGTCCTGCAGGGCACGCGCCGTGTCCCTTGCACGGCACTCGTCGCCGATGATCAGCGGGATGATCTGGCTGTTTGCGTCGATACCGCAGGCCCGTGCCGCCCGATGCGCATGTGCCATGCGCGCCCGGGCATCGTCGGTGAGCGCCGGCCCGTCCCGCAGCATGCGGATCGCCCCGCGCAGGATCGCCGCGGAAAACGGCGGCGGCGCCGTCGTATAGATGAAGGAACGCGCCCGGTTCACCAATGTCTCGATCAGCACGCGGTCGGCGCAGACCAGCGCACCCGCGGCGCCGAGCGCCTTGCCGCCCGTGTGGACCGTGACAAGCGGGCATGTCAGCCCCGCAGCCAGCCCCCGGCCCTGCGCCCCGAAAACCCCGGTCGCGTGTGCCTCGTCCACCACGAGCACGGCATCCTCGCGCGCGGCAAGCCCGGCAAGATCGGCCAGGGGCGCCAGGTCGCCATCCATCGAATAGACGCTTTCGACCGCGATCCAGACCCGGCCCGTTGCGCCGCCCGCGCGCCAGTCCGCAATCACGCGCGCCGCATCGGCCGCGTCATTGTGGGCAAAGCTCGCGCATGTCGCCCGCCCAAGCCGCATGCCCTCATGCACGCTGGCGTGAATCAGGCAATCATGCAGCACCAGATCACCCTGCATCGGCAGCGTGGAAAACAGGGCCTGGTTGGCCTGGAACCCGCTGCCCAGGTAAAGCGCGGCCTCGGCGCCGAAGAACGCGGCCGCCTCGTCTTCCAGCGCCCGATGTTCGGCATGGTTGCCGCGCAGCAGCCGCGACCCGCCACTTCCCAGCGGCACACCCCGCGCGAGCGCATCCTGCGCCGCCTCTGCAAGCAGCCCCGCCCCCGTCAGGCCAAGATAGTCGTTCGATGCGAAATCCAGCCCCGATGCCCCGGACAGGCAGCGCAGCCGGTTGCGCTGTGCAAGGGCCGCCAGAAGGTCGTCGTGACGCGGAAATTCCGTCATGCCGGGACGTTTTCCCCGGCACTCACCGGGGCCTCGGCACGCAGGCCGAGCCTGGCGAACAGGGCGGCATCCTTGTCCTCGTCCGGGTTGCCGGCGGTCAGCAGCCAATCGCCGACGAAGATCGAATTCGCCCCGGCGAAGAAGCACATGGCCTGCAACTCGTCGCTCATCCCGGACCGGCCGGCCGAGAGGCGAACATGGGATCGCGGCATCAGGATTCGGGCGGTGGCGATCGTGCGCACCATCTCGACCGGATCCAGCCGCGGCGCGTCGGCCATGGGCGTGCCGTCCATCGGCATCAGCATGTTGATCGGCACCGATTGCGGCGGCTCCTCCAGACCGGCCAGCGCCTCGAGCATGGAGATGCGATCTTCCGCGGATTCGCCCATGCCGACGATCCCGCCGGAGCAGACCTTGAGTCCCGCCGCCTGCACCCGTTCCAGCGTGTCGATCCGGTCCTGAAAACTGCGGGTCGTGATGATTTCGGGATAGTATCGTTCGGACGTGTCGATGTTGTGGTTGTAGTAATCCAGCCCGGCGTCTTTCAACTGCAGGGCCTTGTCCGTGTCCAGCATGCCCAGTGTCATGCAGGTCTCCATGCCCAGCGCCTTGACGCCGCGCACCATCGCCAGGATGGCCGGCATGTCGCGGTCCTTGGGCGAGCGCCACGCCGCCCCCATGCAATAGCGCGTCGCCCCGGCATCCCGGGCCCGCCGGGCCTCGGCCAGCACCTTCTGCACCTCCATCAGCTTCGAAGCCGGAAGCGCCGCGCCGTTACGCGCGGATTGCGAACAATACGCACAATCCTCGGGGCAGCCACCGGTCTTGACCGACAGCAGTCTGGAACATTGAATCACATTCGGATCGAAATGCGCCCGATGGACCGTTTGCGCATGATAAAGAAGATCCATCAGGGGAAGATTATAGATTTCAGTTGCGTCCTGCATATTCACACCCTCAAAAACGGGCAAACCCGCGGCTGCCGTGGTATGTTATCTATATTTAATCAGGCATATCTTTCGCAATTGCATATATTATCTATTATATTGCCGCCTTTCACCGGGCAGCGCAGTGACCCGGCCCGTTAGCCGGATGGCACCTTTGGCGCGTTCGATCTGCAGAAATCCCGCCGTTCCACACGGCCGGCCGGCAGCGCAGCCGGCGCCAGCCTGCAGCGGATTATTTCGCGCGCCGGAACACCCGGGAACGGCCCTGACGACGCCCCCGATCCTTGAGCGGATAATCCGGTTCGGTGGGGATCATATCAGATCATGCCGGCCGGGTATCGGCGGCGATCAATTCGGTCGGGTAGGCATGGCCCCAGATCTTCGGCGCATCCCGCGCCAGCATGCGCGCCTCGGCCAGATCCATCCGGCGCCGGATAGCCGCCATATCGCCCTGGCATTCCCGCTTCAGCCGCCTCCAGAGCTTCAGCGCCGAATGCGGGCTCCAGGGCAATGCCGCGCCGGCCAGCCAGCCGCGCAATTCGGGCGGCAGGCGGTCGTACCGCTCCATCGGGCGCGGCCGGTTACGCCGCTTGAGCGAAGTGGCCAGGTTGCGGCCCCGGACAGTGCTCATGCGTCACGATCTTTCCGGTGAGGGCTTACGAACAACGGCGGCGCGGATTTTCATGGAGCGGTGCACCGGTCGGTTCAGGACAGGTTCGGAGCCCGGCCGCTTACGCAACCCTGCGCTGGCCCCATTTCGGGAACGGATCGGGCAGCTTTGCCCAGGCGTCGGGGGTGAACTCCGCGGCCTCGACCAGCGCGGCATCCAGAGCCGCGGTGAGCGCCACCCTGTCCATACCCGCCCCGATGAAGACCAGTTCCTGCCGGCGGTCGCCCCAGGGGTCTTTCCAGTGCCTTGCCACCTCGGCCAAGCTGTCGGGATGCGTCGGCCAGCGCTCGCGCGGCACGCTCGCCCACCAGCCGCCCAGAGGCGTGACGCTGGACATGGCGCCCGCCAGCGAAAACTCCACCGCCCAGTTGGGACGCGAGGCGATCCAGAAATGCCCCTTGGCGCGGATCACGCCGGGTAAGTCGCCGTTCAGCGCGTCGTGGATCTTCTGCGGATGGAAGGGGCGACGCGCACGATAGACGAAGGAAGAAATGCCGTATTCCTCGGTCTCTGGCACATGATCCTCGAAACCGTAGAGCTCCTTGGCCCACATCGGATGCATATGGGCGCGATCGAAGTCGAACAGGCCGGTGTCAAAGATCGCATCCGCATCGACCCGGCTGAAATCGGTTTCGATCAAGCGGGCGTCGGGGTTCAGGGCGCGCACGATCTTGCGGGCCTGATCCAGCCGCGCCGGGCCGGCCTCGCTGGCCTTGTTCAGCACGATCACATCGGCGAATTCCATCTGGTCGGTCAGCAGATCGACCAGCGTGCGCTCGTCCTGATCGCCCAGGGACTCGCCCCGGTCGGCGATGAAATCGTGGCTGGAGAAATCCTTGGTCAGGTTCACCGCATCGACCACCGTCACCATGGTGTCGAGCCGGGACACGTCCGACAGGCTGTCCCCGTTCGCGTCGCGGAAATCGAAGGTCGCGGCCACCGGCAACGGCTCGGCGATGCCGGTGGATTCGATCAGCAGGTAGTCGAAGCGCCCCTCCGCGGCCAGCCGCCGCACCTCGGTCAGCAGGTCGTCGCGCAGCGTGCAGCAGATGCAGCCATTGGTCATCTCGACCAGCTTTTCCTCCGAGCGCGACAGTTCGGCGCCGTCGCGGACCAGATCGGCGTCGATGTTCACCTCGGACATGTCGTTGACGATGACCGCGACCCGGCGGCCCTCGCGGTTGTTCAGGATGTGGTTCAGGAGCGTGGTCTTGCCCGCCCCGAGGAACCCCGAAAGGACGGTGACGGGCAGGCGGGTGTCGCGGCTTTGCTGGCTTTCCGGCATGATATCTTCCCGATTCGAAATGTTATTACATAACTATTATTAAGTGAAATCGGCAGGGCCCGCAATGTCGTTCTCCGACTCGATCGCCGGGGCCGTGCCGCCAGCCTTACAGGTCAGGGGGCTGATCCGGCTGGTCCTCGGGCACATAGATCATGCGGCCGTCATCGAGGCGATAGGTGATGCCCGCGCGGATGCCCTGCCCCTCGCCGATGCCTTCGCTGGCCTCGTAGCGGCGCAACTCCTGCCCCTCCTTGACGGTGATGCGCATCTCCTCGGTGCCGGGGTTCTCGACCACGGTGACGTTCTGCGCCGCGAAAGGATTCAGCGGGTTCTGCAGGATCACGATCATCAGGATGCCGATCACCACCAGAAACAGGTCGATCAGGTTGACCACCGACAGGATCGGATCGTCGTCCTCGGGTTCCAGAAAGCGCATCACGCCGCCCTTTCGTGATCGCGCAGTTCCGCCAGCAGCCAGCGGCGGCGCACGGTCAGCACCAGAAACGAGATCGAGGCCGCGACCAGCGCAAGGATCACCGAGGAAAAAGCGACGACCAGATTGTCCGCGACCCCGATGCCGTCGCCGCGCCCGAGCGCCAGCAGCGCCGGACCCATCGGGATCATCGTCGCCACCAGCCCCAGCATGGGCGCGGCGCGCGAGGTGATGCGCAGCCATTCGGTGCGCCGCAGGATCTCCAGTTCCAGGTCGTCGCTGGCGGGCGATGCCGCGCGGCGGGCCAGCGTGGGCCGCCATGTGCCGCGCCTGCGCTGCGCGGCCTCGGCCAGGAACATGCCGAAGCTGACCAGCGCATAGGCCAGCGCGGCAAGGATCAGCGCCAGAACCGGGACGAGGAACAGGCGGGACAATTCGTAAAGGGTGGTCTCAAGCGAGGTCATGCATTTTCTCTGTTGTTGGCTCTCTGCGGTTGGTTCCGATCTGGATCGCAGCCCCAAGGCCGATCAGCGCGATCATCAGGGCAAGGCCCCATGGCAGGCGGCTGTCGGGGGGCGGCGCGGGTTGCACCTGTTCGAGGACGCGGCCCTGAACCTGCTCGGGTTGCGCCTGAGGGGTCGGGGCCGGATCGGGCGGCGCAGGGTCTGCCGCTGCCGGTTCGGCGCCCGCCGCCTCGGCCTCGGCAGGCGCGGGCGCGGCGTCCAGCCCATAGCCCGCCGCCATCGCGGCCAGGAATTCGCGCGTCGCCCCGGCCTCGCCCGCCCGCACCTCGGGCATGGCGGCCAGTTCCTGCCAGCGTTCGGCCATCAGGCGACGGGTATTCTCGGGCGCGTCCCAGTAATCCTTGCGGATCGCCTCGGCCATGCGGGCGATAAGCTGCGCCTGCGCCGAGGGGTTATGGGTCTCGAACCAGTCCTCGATCCCCATGTCCCGGCTGTCGGCGACATAAGTGTCGAACATCGCCTGCCACTGATCGGCGCGCACGCTTTCCGGCGCCGTCACCTGCCAGCCGAACAGGTTGTTCACCCCCTCCAGCACCGCCAGCGTGCCGGCATAGCCTTCGTCCTGCATCGCCTCGATCCATTGCGGGCTGAGGTATCGCAGCCGCAATTCATCCGACAGGAACGAGGCCAGCGTCGCCGTGCGCGGCGCGCCCCGGCGCAGGTCCGAGATGAACAGTTCCGGGCTTGCCCCGTCCAGATGGCGGATCGCCAGCGCCAGCCCGCCCAGAAGCTCGAACGGGTGATCGGTGCCCAGCACGCCGTGCAGGTTCGACGAGCGCGACATGATCGCCGCATCGCTGCCGCGCAACTGCTCGGCGAACAGGTTGACGCCCTCGGGCGCCTCGCCCCAGCCCGCCGCGCCATAGGCGTAGCGCGTGCCGTTCAGGAAGGTCTGCGCGGGCACGGCTTCGTCGTCCCAGCTTGTGGAGTCCAGCGTGACATGGCTGACGCCCGAGCCGTAGCTCTGGGGTTCGTTGCTGAAGATGCGATAGCGCGAAAGCCGCGCGGCCTGATCGGGCGCGATGCCCTGAGCGGCCAGCCCCTCGGCGATGCGGCGGCTGTTCGCGGCCACGGCATTGCCCGGCTCGTCCAGTTCCGCCAGCCGGTCGATGGCCTCGGCCAGCAGGCGCATGAAGCTGTCGAACTGGTCGCGGTAGACGCTGGTGGCCGAGATCACGACGTCGATCCTCGGGCGGCCCAGTTCCTCGGCGGGGATGATCTCCAGCGCCGTCACCCGCCCGCCACGGTCCCGGACCGGGCGCAGGCCGAGCGCGTGCAGCACCTGCGCCTCGGTCACGCCCAGATGGCTGATCGCCTCGCTGGCCCAGAGGCTGAAGGCCAGCTTCTCGGGCATCCTGCCGTGGGTCTCGCGATAGCTGTCGATCACCTGCGCCAGCGCCTCGCCGCCCGCCGCATAGGCGCTCTCGGCCGGGATGCGGTCGGCCTCGAAGGCATAGAGGTTGCGGCCCGCGCGCACGTCGGGATTGCGGATCGGATCGCCGCCCGCGCCCGGCGGGACCAGACGGCCCGAAAGGCCCGCGAGCAGCGATTCCATCTCGCCCGGCGCGGCAAGTGCGGCGTCGAGTTCGGCCGCACGCTCGGCGGTGTCCGAGCCGTCGGGCTGGCCCTCGCGCAGCCAGCGGCGCAATGTGGCGACCGGCGCGCTGTCCATGATGCGGTCGGGGTCCTCGATGGCAGGTTCATCATCATCCGCGAAACCGTCCAGAAAATCGGGGCCAAGCTGCTGCATCACCGTGACCAGCCGGTGATCGGGATCGGGGGCCTTGCCGAAGGTGTGCAGGCCCAGAGGCACCGCGCTTTGGGCAAGGAAATGCAGGTGGTCATGCAGTTCCGCCAGATAACGGTCGAAATCCGCCTCGATCCGCGCCTCGTCCCAGCCCATATCGGCGTCGAGGCCGCTTTCCGCCACCGCCTGACGGATACGGCGGGCAGCCTCGTCACGCACCGGCCCTTCGGCCAATTGCGCGTGGTCGTGGATCAGGTGGTGGATGTCGCGCAGATCCTCTTGCAGACCGGCGGGGGCGAAGGGCGGGGTCTGGTGGCTGACGATCACCGCCCGGCCCCGGCGCCTGGCCTGTATCGCCTCGGCCACATTGTCTTGCAGATAGGGATAGAAGACCGGCACGTCGCCGACCGCCAGCATGGGATAATCGGCGGCCCACAGCCCGCGGTCCTTGCCCTTCAGCCATTCCTGCGTGCCATGCGTGCCCAGATGGATGATCGCATCCGTCCCGAAGCCCTCGCGCAGCCACAGATAGGCGGCCAGATACAGATGATCCGGCGCGGCGGCGGTGTCATGGTAATGCCCATGACCGTGAGCGTCGCGCGGCATCTGCGGCAGGATCGCCAGATTGCCCAGTTGCAGGCGCGGGATGACAAAGGACGGAACGCCGTCCACCTCGCGCACAGCAGGGTGCCGCGCCGGATCGCCCGAGGCGCGCAACTCGCGCTGACGCTCGGGCGGCAGGGTCTCCAGCCAGTCGCGGTAGTCGCCGACCGGCAGGGTCGCGGCCAGCCCCTCGGCCAGCAATTCCTCGGGCGGGGTCGAGCGCCAGATGGCGGAAAGCAGCGCCTGCGCGCCCCGGATCGCCTGATCCTCGGTGATGGTGTCAACGCCGTAGCCCGCCCCGGCCAGCCCCTCGGTGATCGCGGCGATGCTGCGCGGCGCGTTGAGGTTCGAGGCGGAAAGGTTCCGCTCCCCCGCCGGATAGTTCCAGAACAGCAGGGCGAGGCGTTTTTCGGCATCGGGCTTGCGCTGCAACGCAGCGATGCCGCGCAGCTTGGCCGTCAGCGCGTCGAGCTGTTCGGGGATCACGACCTCCTCGCCATTCTCGACGGCCATCAGCACCAGCGGATCGGACGCGCCCCAGACCTCGGCCCCGGCAAGGAAGATCGCCGCCGCGCCCTGACCGACGCCGCTTTGCGCCTGCCGGAAATCGGCGATGGAACCGTCGCGATAACCAAGCGTCTGGATGACGGGGATGTCCATCTCCAGCACCGCCTCGGCCAGATCGGGGCCGCCCCGCATATGGGTGCGGACCACCAGCGCGGCCAGACCGGCCTCGCGCGCCAGCGCCGCCACCGCGTCCTGCGGCGCCCAGAAGGCAACCGGGATCAGCCCCTCGGCCTCGATGGCGCGGATCAGGGTATCCTCAACCCCGCTTTGCAGACCCGTGACCGCGCCGGGGCTGATCGCGACGCCGACCACGCTGCCCTGACCGCCGGTCCAGTCGAGATAATCGGAAACATTGTCGAAGATCTGCGGCGCGTCGGGGTGATAGATGCCGGTCTCGGGCAGCGGCACGGGGTCGGGGAAACCCTCGCGCGGGGCGTCCCGCGACCATGCGGCGAGATAACGGAAGAACTGGCGATAGTTTTCCGCACCCCCCGCCGCATACCAGCCCGCGAGCCGCGCGGCGTCCTGCGGCGCAAGCTCCTGCCAGTCGGGCGGCCCGCCGCCCACGGTCAGGCGCGGCACGCCGCCCCGCCCTTCCAGCGCGGCCTCAACCTGCGCGCGGTCATTGCCCCGCGGCACGTCCAGCAAGATCAGGTCAGCGCCCGTCAGCAGATCGCCCGCATCCGGCCCGACGGTCACCGATTCCAGCACCACGCCCTCGGCCTCGGCCAGGGGCGCCAGTGCGCGGAACTTGCCCGGCAGCACGAAATCCGAGGCCAGCACCCGCAGCACCGGGGCGCGGTCTTGCTGCGCCGAAACCGGTACGGCCAGCAGCGCCAGTAAGGCCAGCGCATGAACAATCGCCCGCATCCTCAGAACCTCGCCGTCAGGCCCAGAAAGGCGCGGCGGCCCGGATCGACCATCGCATAGGCCGGGTCGTCGTCGGCCAGCCGCCTGTCACCGATGTTCTCGACCCCGAAGCGGATCGACGCCCTGTCGTTCACCGCGTAATCTCCGAAAAGCGAGGCCATCATATAACCGGGCGCTCGCCCGCTGCCGGTCGAGGTCGCCTGCTCACCAGTGTATTGCAGGCGAAGGGTGGCCGAGAAATTCGTGCTCGCCCACCATTCCACCTCTGCCGTCGCGGCATGGCGCGGGCGCCCGTGCAGGCGCGAGCCGTCGGTGCGATCCACCGCGTCCAGCCAGGTGTAATGCGCGCGCAGCATCCAGTCGCGATGCAGTTCCAAATCGCCGCCCAGTTCCACCCCGCGGATACGCACCTTGTTGACGTTGTTATAGGTCCGGGTCGAGCCGCGCGGCAGGTCGCAGGCAAGAATGCAGGTGGTCTCGATCAGGTTCGAGACGTCGTTCTGAAACAGCGTCGCGCCAAGCGACCATCCCGGCCCGGCGTAATCCGCGCCGAGTTCCATGGTCACGCTGGTTTCGGGCTCCAGATCGGGGTTGCCGATGATGGTGAAACGTCCACCGCCGCCGATGGCCTCGTATTCGGGGGACAGCTCTTTCAGGGTCGGCGCGCGAAAGCCCCTGCCGACACCGCCCCGGACGGTCAGCGCATCATTCGCGTGCCACAGGAGATAGGCGCGCGGGCTGATCTCCCAGCCGAAATTCTCGTGCCGGTCAAAGCGGGTGCCCAGCACCAGTTCCAGCCCCTCGGCCAGCCGGATCTCGTCCTGAAGAAAGGCCGCGTAATGGGTCTGGCTGGCCTTGCCCACCGCGTTGACCGTGGAATCGCTCAACCTTTCATCGCGGATTTCGGCGCCAAAGGTCAGGCTGTGCGCGCCCGTCGGCGCAAGGGCAACCTGCCCGTCCAGCACGGTATCGGTCAGCCGGTGCGGCCCCGAGGGCACGCCGCCGTCGCTGCGGCGGTTCTCGCGCTCAAGGGTGCTGCGGGTCAGGCGCAGCCGGCTGTCGGCCCAACCCCATTCGCCTTCATGCGACAGCACCGCGCGGTTGCGCCGGATCCGGTCGTCCGAACGATAGCTGCCGCTCGCCGCAACCACATCGCGCCAGCGCGATTCGTAGCCCGCGCCGAAATCGAACGCGATGCGCTGGCGGTCGTCCGGCGTCCATGTCAGCCCAAGGCCCGCCATGCTGGTCTCGTGCTCGCCCAGGGAGGACGCCTGCGGATCCGCAACCGAGGGCAGCGCCGCACGGCGGCGGTGCTCGGCCCAGACGCTCAGCCCCAGCACACCGGGAACCAGCGGTCCGTCGGCGTGAAGGCTCAGCCCCGCCTGATCGCCACCCCTGCCGCGCGGAGTCGCCGCACCGTTCAGCGTCACCGCCGAACGCCATTCGTCGCCCGGCCGGCGTGTGACGATGTTGACGACGCCGCCCAGCGCCTCGGAGCCATAGAGCGAGGACATCGGCCCGCGCACCACCTCGATCCGGTCGATGGCCGCCGCCGGAACCCAGCCCAGTTCGTAATCCGAATGCGCCACAGCCGAGGCCGAGTTCGAGAACCGCGCCCCGTCGATCAGCACCAGGGTGTGATCCGTATCCATCCCCCGGATCGAGATACCGCGATGGCCGCCGCCCACGCTGCTGATGGTCACGCCGGGCATACCCTGAAGCGCATCGGCCAGGTCATGGACGGGCCGCTTTTCCAGATCCTCGCCGCCGATCACTGAAATGCTGGCGGGCGCGTCGCGCAGGCTGCGCTCGGACTGGGTCGCGGTGATGACGACCGTGTCGAGGGTGATCGGTTCATTCGCGGTCTCCTGCGCGCCGGCGGGCACCGCCCCCAATGCGATCATGGATACACCGCTGAAAAATACGCCTCGCGCCGACATGCCGCAGCCTCCCTTGTGATTTGCGAATCTAGTTACGTAATAACATATCATCATGCAATCACGAAAACGCGGGGAGGCGGCGGCGACTTATGCAAGCCACTGTTTCCATATATTATTATGCGTCATGCCCCATGGCAAAGGTGGGCCGCCACGGGCACGGCCACCCCTCGAACTGATCCGGCAGCGACACGTCCCGGCCCGGGGGAATCCGTCCGAACCGGGCCGGCGGCTGCCGAGCGGGTGGATCGCTTGCCTTGCCCGCTCGCAGGAGCGAAGCTCCGGTTCACGACTCCAAGGCCCCTGGGCGGTGCGGACAACGAGGATCGACATGCAGGATTGCACGACACTCCACGACCCCGCGCAATTGCCGCCCCCGCAAGACGACCTGTGCGGGAACCCGTCCCGATGAACTGGCTTTCCCCTGTCGATGCCTATTGCGAGCGCACCGGGCCGGACTATTGGTCCGAGCCGGTCAACGCCGTGACCAACCTGGCCTTCCTGATCGCCGCCCTTGTCATCTGGCCGCGGCTGCGGGGGCCGGAGATGGCAATGGGCCGGGCGCTGGCGGCGGTGCTGTTCGTGATCGGCATCGGCTCCTGGCTGTTTCATACCCATGCGAACCGGCTGACCGGGCTATTGGATGTGCTGCCGATCCTTGCCTTCGTCCTGCTATACGTTTTCGCCGCCACGCGGGACTGGCTCGGCGCGGGGCCCCGGCTCGCCGCGCTCGTGGCTGCGGGCGTCATCCCCTATGCCGCCGCGACGGCGCCGCTTTTCGCCATGATCCCCGGCCTTGGGTCCTCGGCCAGCTATGCGCCGGTGCCGCTCTTGATCCTGATCTATGCGCTGTTGCTGCGCAAACGCCTGCCCGGAACGGCGCGCGGCCTTGCCATCGGCGCCGGGATCCTGATCGCCTCGCTGATCTTCCGCACGCTGGACCAGCCGCTCTGCGGCGCCCTGCCGCTGGGCACGCATTTCATGTGGCATATCCTCAACGCCGTCATGCTGGGGTGGATGATCGAGGTCTGGCGCCGGGAACGCGCCAGCGCTGTGCAGCAAAGTCCGGGAAGATCAGAACGGGCGCACGACGGTGCCGGTGTAGAAGAACACTCCGGCCCCGACGGTGAACAGGATATCGCCCGCCGCGGCATGGAGAACGACCGCCAGGGGGAATGATCTCCGCTCGACATAGGCCCAGGCGAAAACCAGCCCGCCGGCAAAGGTCATGGTGGCCACGATCCAGTTCCAATAGAGCAGATGCGCGAGCGAAAACACCGCTGCATTCAGCACCAGCACCATGCGCCCCGCCGGCAATATCCGCCCGTAACGCAGAAAGAACAGCGGGCGGAACACGATTTCCTGCGGGAGGGCGGACAGAAAGGGATACAGCACCATCACCGCAAGCCAGGTAACCGGATCGAGGCGATAAAGACCAAGGAATGCCTCCGGCGCCACCAGCGTGACGACCGCCAGCGCGGCGGCCACCGTGACGCCGGAGAACGCGGCCACGATCCAGATCTCGACCCGCCGCCAGCCGGCCGCGAGATCGCGCCAGCGAAATCCCGGCGTGCGGTGCAGCAGGACCATGCTCGCCGCCGTGACGACGAGCAGGACGGCCAGCATGGCCGATGGCGGCAGGAACACGGCCACCAGGAACGGTGTCAGGACGAACAGTCCCAGGAACTCCGCAACCAGCCGAAGCCTGAGGGGGCTGTTCCTTGTCACGTCTTGGTCCCGTCCGGCGCCGGAGTGAACAACATCATCGTATGACCGAAAGCATCCGCGCGATGGTGCCGCGCCCGCGGTCGATCACCGTGACCAACGTGCCGGATTCTTGGGCAGCACCGGGGCCGGAAGGCGGAATGAGGCGCTCGATCATCACCCTTTGTTGCTCCTTCTCGCGGATGGAAACCGGACGCCGCGCCGGAGGACGACCCTGCTGAACGGTTTTCGCCCAACCCCGTCCGCCACGTGGACCTTTCGGGCACCCTGGGTTTCGGGATTCAAGCCGGAAATCCCGCCGATGTCATCACCCCGAGGTGTCAACATGTCGTCAACGTCATGACAGGAATCCCCTTGGCGCAGGCATCATAATATAGGGCACGATGTGATCGAAAGCAGATAAGGCAGCCGAGGCCGGGCGGGCAAGCAGGCGCAGGAAAGGCCGCGGAGACCACGCCTGTCCGCCCCCGACCGGGCATGAGATAAAAGGACAGCTTCCCCGCGCAACCGACTGATCTGGCCAGAAATATTCCCGCCTTTCATCCTGGCCGGGCCACGTGGTCTCAGGGGATGTTCAGGGCCGCGTCCAGCAGGTTGTCGGGCCGGGCCAGCGCCCGCAGCGCGGCAGGATCGGTGATGGTTATGCGCATTCCGGCGATATGCACGCCATGATCCTCCAGCGTCCTGAAGGCCCGCGACAGGCTTTCCGGCGTCATCCCCAGATACGAGGCCAGCAGCCGCTTTTCCTGCGGCAGCACGAAGCCCTTCGCATTGCCCGCTTCGGCGGATCTTTGCAGCAGATAGGCGGCCAGCCGTTCGCGGGCGTTGCGCAGCTTCAGGTTCTTGGCATGGCGCACGAGGCTGCGATAGCTTTCGGAGAGGTCCTGCACCGTCGCCAGCGCAAAGCCCGGATCATTGGTGAAGGCTGCGCGCACGTCCACCGCCGGGATCAGAACGATCCGGGACCGTTGCAGCGTGCGCGCCGACATCAGATAGGGCGCATCGCGCATGCAGGCCGCAAGGATGAATGTCGCGACCGGCTGGACCACCGCCATGGTGGTCTCCTGATTGCGCCAGCCTGCATAGAGCTCGACCGCGCCCTCCAGAACGACATGCAGGAAATTCGCGCCCTCGCCCTGGCGGACCAGTTCCAGCTGGGCGGGAAAGACCTGGTCATAGGCCGCTTGCATCAGCGCATCGAAAGCGGGGCTCGCCATCTCGTGGAACAGGGGCAGGTTGCGGATTTCGGCCCGGTCTTCTTCGCGCATTGGGCTGTCCTTGTGGGTAACTGGTGACTGGTTACGGGTGATTCACACTGACCCAATTATTGATTTTAATCAATCCATCATAACACATTTGTCATCTCTCACTCAGGCAAACACGGGTTCCCGGTTTATCGTTTAACCCCGATCGCGTTACCGAAATCCAAATGAACACGGTTTTTCCGGCTTCGGATTCGCACATTGACCGAGATCAAATCGCCCGCCCGCCCGCCCGTGCTGCTTCGGGGCGAGTGACCACGCGAAGAACCAATCGGAGCAGCCGCCATGCCGGACCCATATTCTCCGCCCCCGATGCAGCAGCAAAAGGCGCTGTGGCTCAGCACCACCGCCTTCACGCTGTGTTTCGCAGTCTGGACCATCTTTTCGATCATCGGGATCACCATCAAGGACGAACTCGGCCTGACCGAATTCCAGTACGGATTGCTGATCGCCATGCCGATCCTGACCGGATCGCTGACCCGGCTGATCCTGGGCGTCTGGACCGAACGCTACGGCGGGCGGCTCGTGTTTTCGCTGCAGATGCTGTTCACGGCGGTGGCAACCTGGGCGCTGACCTGGGCCAGCAGCTATGCCGGGTTCCTGCTGGCCGCGCTTGGCGTCGGGCTGGCGGGGGGCAGCTTCATCATCGGCGTGGCCTATGTGTCGAAATGGTTCCCGGCCGAGCGGCAGGGCACCGCGCTCGGCATCTTCGGCATGGGCAATGTCGGCGCCGCGGTGACCAAGTTCCTCGCGCCCTTCATCCTGGTCGCCTGGGGCTGGCAGGCCGTGGCGCAGATCTGGGCCGTCGGCATCGGGCTGATGGGCCTGTTCTTCCTGCTGGTCGCGCGCGACGATCCCGGTTTCGAAAGGCGCCGTGCGGAGGGGATCGCGGCGCCGACGCTGGCCCAGCAGTTCGCGCCGCTGAAATCGCTGCAGGTCTGGCGGTTCTCGCTTTACTATTTCTTCGTCTTTGGCGGTTTCGTCGCGCTGGCGCTGTGGCTGCCGCATTACCTGACCGAGGTTTACGGCGTCGACCTGCGCGTCGCCGGCCTTGCGGCCGCGGCATTCAGTCTCTCGGCCAGCGTCTTTCGCGCCTATGGGGGCGTGCTGTCGGACCGCTTCGGCGCCCGCACGGTCATGTACTGGACCCTGGGCTTCTGCACGCTGTTCCTGTTCATGCTGTCCTATCCGCCGACCGATTATGCGATCCGGGGCAAGGACGGGATCATCACCTTCTCGACCGAGATGGGGCTGTGGCCCTTCGTGGTCACGCTGTTCGCGCTGGGGTTCTTCATGAGCCTGGGCAAGGCCGCGATCTTCAAGCATATCCCGGTCTATTACCCGGACCACGTCGGCGCGGTCGGCGGGCTTGTCGGCATGATCGGCGGGCTGGGCGGTTTCGTCCTGCCCATCGTCTTCGGCGCGCTTCTGGACCTGACCGGCATCTGGACCTCGAGCTTTGCGCTGCTGCTGGTCGTCACCATCGTGTCCATGGCCTGGATGCACCTGTCGATCCGCGCGATGGAGCGGCAGGCCCATGGCAAGGCGCTGGACCGGCTGCCGAGCTTTCCCGAACTGGCCGAGGTGCATGATCCCGAGCGCACCGTCATGCCGCGCGTGCTGGAGGACTGGCGCCCCGAGGATCCGGCCTTCTGGGCCGATCGGGGCCGCAAGGTCGCGCAGCGCAACCTGTGGATCTCGATCCCCGCGCTGACGCTGGCCTTCTCGGTCTGGATGGTCTGGTCGGTGGTCGTGGCCCGGTTGCCCTCGATCGGATTCGCCTTCACGCAGGACCAGTTGTTCTGGCTCGCGGCGCTGCCGGCGCTGTCGGGGGCGACGCTGCGGATCTTCTACAGCTTCATGGTGCCGATCTTCGGCGGGCGGCTGTGGACCACGCTCAGCACCGCCTCGCTGCTGATCCCGGCCATGGGCATCGGCTATGCGGTGCAGGATCCGGCCACGCCCTACCTGATCTTCATCGCGCTGGCGCTGCTCTGCGGGCTGGGCGGGGCCAATTTCGCCTCCTCCATGGCCAATATCAGCTTCTTCTTCCCGAAAGCGGAAAAAGGCAACGCGCTGGGGCTGAACGCGGGGCTGGGCAACCTCGGCGTGTCGCTGATGCAGTTCCTGATCCCCATCGTCATCACCATGGGCGTCTTCGGCGCCATGGGTGGCGCGCCGCAGGTCCTGTCCGACGGCGGGCAGCTCTGGATGCAGAATGCGGGCTTCATCTGGGTGCCCTTCATCATCGCCTCGACCGCCGCCGCATGGCTGGGCATGAACGACATCACCGACGCGCGCGCCAGCTTCCGCGAACAGGCGGTCATCTTCACGCGCAAGCACAACTGGGTGATGTGCCTCCTTTATATCGGCACCTTCGGCAGCTTCATCGGCTATTCGGCGGGCTTCCCGCTGCTGATCGGGCTGGCCTTTCCCGAGGTGAACGCGCTGCAGTTCGTGTTTCTCGGACCACTGGTCGGCGCGCTCAGCCGGGCGGGATCGGGCTGGCTGGCCGACCGGGTCGGCGGCGGGCGCGTCACCTTCTGGGTCTTCGCGGGGATGATCGCCTCGGTCGTGCTGGTGATCCTTTCGCTGCAGGCACTGTCCTTCTGGGGCTTCTTCGCGGGGTTCATGGCGCTGTTCTTCTTTACCGGGGTCGGCAATTCCTCGACCTTCCAGATGATCCCCGTGATCATGCGCAAGGAAGTCGCCCGGCTGGAGCCGCAACTGTCGCCCGAGGATCGCCGCCGCCAGTCCGACCGCGAATCCGCCGCGATCATCGCCTTCACCAGCGCGATCGGCGCCTATGGCGGCTTCTTCATCCCCAAGGCCTACGGCAGCTCGATCGCCATGACCGGATCGGCGCTCGGCGCGCTGTGGGCCTTCCTTGCCTTCTACGTGGTCTGCCTTGCCGTGACATGGGTGTTCTACACCCGGCCGGGCGGACTGCTGCACGACATTGAAAACGGCCGCGCCATCGCCGGCGGTGCCAACCCAGCCTGAGAATTGAGGAGACAGCCATGAGCCATCTGCTGGATCGCCTGAACTTTCTGAAACCCGCCCGCAAGGACGTGTTTTCAAAGGGGCATGGCCAGACCACGACCGAGAACCGCGACTGGGAGGACACCTATCGCTCACGCTGGCGGCACGACAAGATCGTGCGCTCGACCCACGGCGTGAACTGCACCGGCTCCTGTTCGTGGAAGATTTACGTCAAGTCCGGCATCGTGACCTGGGAAACGCAGCAGACCGACTATCCCCGCACCCGGCCCGACCTGCCCAACCACGAGCCGCGCGGCTGCGCGCGGGGCGCCTCCTACAGCTGGTATCTGTATTCCGCGAACCGGGTGAAGACGCCGCTGATCCGCGGCCGGCTGATGCGGCTGTGGCGCGAGAAGCGCAAGATCATGAGTCCCATCGAGGCATGGAGTGCGATCCAGAACGACCCGGCGGCGCGCGAAAGCTATACCCGCACCCGCGGCAAGGGCGGCTTCGTGCGGGCCACATGGGACGAGGCGACCGAGATCACCGCCGCCGCCAACGCCTATACCGCGAAGACATACGGCCCCGACCGGGTGTTCGGCTTTTCGCCGATCCCGGCCATGTCGATGATCTCCTACGCGGCGGGGACGCGTTACCTGTCGCTGCTGGGCGGCACCTGCATGTCGTTCTACGACTGGTATTGCGACCTGCCGCCGGCATCGCCCATGACCTGGGGCGAACAGACCGACGTGCCGGAATCGGCCGACTGGTACAATGCGGGTTACCTGCTTTTGTGGGGCTCGAACGTGCCGCAGACGCGCACGCCCGACGCGCATTTCTATACCGAGGCACGCTACAGGGGCACCAAGTCCGCGGTGATCTGCCCCGACTATTCCGAGGCCGCGAAGTTCGGCGACATCTGGCTGAACGCCAAGCAGGGCACCGATGCGGCGCTCGGCATGGCCTTCGGCCATGTCATCCTGCGCGAGTTCCACCTCGACCGGCAGACCGAATATTTCGAGGACTACTGCCGCCGTTATTCCGACATGCCGATGCTGGTGGTGCTGGACCGGCAGGGCGACCGGCTGGTGCCGGGACGGCAGTTGCGCGCATCCGACCTGCCCGGCGCGCTGGACCAGCATGGCAACCCGGACTGGAAGACCGTCGCCATCGACGAGATGTCGGGCGATCTGGTCGCGCCCAACGGCTCCATCGGTCATCGCTGGAGCGCCGAAGACGGCAAGGACGCGGAAACCGGGCGCTGGAACCTTGAACAGAAGGCCGGCGAGCGTGACGTGCGCCTGAAGATGAGCCTGATCCTGGAGGGCGATCACGACCAGATCGCAGCGGTGGATTTCCCCTTCTTCGGCGGTGCGGCCACCAACGGCTTTGCGCTGGACGAGCGGGGCGAGGTGCTGACCCGCAACGTGCCCGCCCGCCGCGTGACGCTGGCCGATGGCAGCGAGGCGCTGGTGGCGACGGTTTTCGACCTGCTCTGCGCGAATTACAGTCTGGACCGGGGTCTGGGCGGCGACAATGTCGCACGCGATTACGACGCCGACGTGCCCTTCACCCCCGCCTGGGCCGAGCGCATCACCGGCGTGCGCCGCGACAGGATCGTGCAGGTGGCGCGCGAATTCGCCGACAATGCCGAAAAGACCAGGGGACGGTCCATGGTCATCATCGGCGCGGCGATGAACCACTGGTTCCACATGGACATGAACTATCGCGCGGTCATCAACATGCTGGTGATGTGCGGCTGCATCGGCCAGTCGGGGGGCGGCTGGGCGCATTACGTGGGCCAGGAAAAGCTGCGCCCGCAGACCGGGTGGACCGCGCTTGCCTTCGCCCTCGACTGGAACCGCCCGCCGCGGCACATGAACTCGACCAGCGCCTTTTATGCCCATACCGACCAGTGGCGCTACGAGACGGTGAAGGCGGGAGAAATCCTGTCGCCCACCGCGCCCGAGGGCGACTGGCACCGGCTCAGCCTGATCGACTACAACATCCGGGCCGAACGCATGGGCTGGCTGCCCTCGGCGCCGCAGTTGAAGACCAATCCGCTGGAGGTCGGGCGCGCGGCAAAGCAAGCGGGCCTCCCGGCGAAGGACTATGTGGCCGAACGTCTGAAGTCGGGCGAATTGCAGATGTCCTGCGAAGATCCGGATGCGCCGGAGAACTGGCCGCGCAACCTTTTCGTGTGGCGTTCGAACCTGCTCGGGTCGTCCGGCAAGGGGCATGAATATTTCCTCAAGCACCTGCTGGGCACATCCCACGGTGTGCAGGGCAAGGATCTGGGGCAGGAAGGCCGCGCGAAACCGGTCGAGGCCGTCTGGCACGACGAGGCGCCGGAGGGGAAGCTCGACCTGCTGGTCACGATCGACTTCCGCATGTCCACGACCGCCGTCTATGCCGACATCGTCCTGCCGACCGCGTCCTGGTACGAAAAGGACGACATGAACACCTCGGACATGCACCCGTTCATCCACCCGCTGCAGGCGGCGGTGGATCCGGCCTATGAATCGCGGTCCGACTGGGAAATCTTCAAGTCCATCGCCCGCAAGTTCTCGGAACTCGCGCCCGAGGTGCTGGGGGTCGAGACGGACGTGGTGCAACTGCCCCTGCAGCATGACAGCCCCGGCGAGATCGCCCAGCCCGTGGTGCGCGACTGGAAGCGCGGCGAATGCGACCTGATCCCCGGCCGGACCGCGCCCGCCTATATCGAGGTGGAGCGTGACTATCCGAACCTTTACAAGCGCTTCACCGCTCTGGGGCCATTGATGGAGAAGCTCGGCAACGGCGGCAAGGGGATCAGTTGGGACACCAAGCCCGAGGTGCATCACCTGCAGGCGCTGAACGGCACCGTCACCGAGGAGGGCGCGACCCGGGGCATGGCGCGGATCGACACCGCCATCGACGCGGCCGAGGTCGTGCTGATGCTGGCGCCCGAAACCAATGGCGAGGTGGCGGTGAAGGCATGGGATGCGCTCGGCCGCACCACCGGCCTCGACCACCGCCACCTGGCCGAGGTCAAGGAGGACGAGAAGATCCGCTTCCGCGACATCGCCGCCCAGCCGCGCAAGATCATCTCCAGCCCCACCTGGTCGGGCATCGAAAGCGAGGAGGTCTGCTATAACGCCGGCTGGACCAACGTGCATGAACTGATCCCGTGGCGGACCCTGTCGGGGCGCCAGCAGCTTTATCAGGATCACGAATGGATGCGGGCCTTCGGCGAGGGCTTCGTGACGTGGCGCCCGCCGGTCGATCTCAAGACCATCGGCGTACATGCCACGAAATCGCTGGCCAGCGGCGAAAAGCACGTGGTGCTGAACTTTCTGACGCCGCACCAGAAATGGGGCATCCATTCGACCTATACCGACAACCTCCTGATGCTGACGCTGAACCGCGGCGGGCCGGTGGTCTGGCTGTCGGAGACCGACGCCCGGACGGCCGGGCTGGTCGATAACGACTGGGTCGAGGTCTTCAACAGCAACGGTGCGATCGCCGCCCGCGCGGTGGTCAGCCAGCGCATGAAGGAAGGTTCGATGTTCATGTATCACGCGCAGGAAAAGATCGTGAACACGCCGGGCAGCCAGATCACCGGCCAGCGCGGCGGCATTCACAATTCGGTCACGCGCATCGTGCCAAAGCCCACCCACATGATCGGCGGCTATGCGCAGCTTTCCTATGGTTTCAACTATTACGGCACGGTCGGCTCGAACCGCGATGAATTCGTCATCGTCCGCAAGATGAACCGGATCGACTGGCTGGACGAGCCGCTGAAGACACAACCCGCAAGCCAAGCGACGGAGGCAGCGAAATGAAAGTGCGCGCACAAATCGGCATGGTGCTGAACCTGGACAAGTGCATCGGCTGCCACACCTGTTCGGTCACCTGCAAGAACGTCTGGACCTCGCGCGAGGGGGTCGAATACGCCTGGTTCAACAATGTCGAGACCAAACCCGGCATCGGCTATCCCAAGGACTGGGAAAACCAGAAGCGCTGGAACGGCGGCTGGGTGCGGACCCGCTCGGGCCATCTGCAACCCAGGCAGGGCAGCAAGTGGCGGATTCTGGCGAATATCTTCGCCAATCCCGACCTGCCCGAGATCGACGATTTCTACGAGCCCTTCGATTTCGACTATGACCACCTGAAATCGGCACCCGAGATGAAGGCATTCCCGACCGCGCGTCCGCGCTCCAAGATCAGCGGCGAGCGGATGGAAAAGATCGAATGGGGCCCGAACTGGGAGGAAATCCTCGGCGGCGAATTCGAGAAGCGCGGCAAGGATTACAACTTCGAGGGCATCCAGAAGGACATCTACGGCGAATACGAAAACACCTTCATGATGTATCTCCCCAGGCTCTGCGAACACTGCCTGAACCCGACCTGCGTGGCCTCCTGCCCGTCCGGCGCGATCTACAAGCGCGAAGAGGACGGCGTGGTGCTGATCGACCAGGACAAGTGCCGGGGCTGGCGGATGTGCGTTTCGGGCTGCCCCTACAAGAAAATCTATTACAACTGGTCCACCGGAAAATCGGAGAAATGCATCCTGTGCTATCCGCGCCTGGAATCGGGCCAGCCGACGGTCTGTTCGGAGACCTGCGTCGGGCGCATCCGCTATCTGGGGGTGATGCTCTATGACGCCGACAGGATCGCCGAGGCGGCGGCGGCGGAGTCCGAGATGGACCTCTACGACGCGCAGCTCGGCGTGTTCCTTGATCCCAACGATCCGCAGGTGATCGAAGCCGCCCGTGCCGAAGGCGTGCCCGAGGACTGGATCAAGGGCGCGCAGAACAGCCCGATCTGGAAAATGGCGATGGAATGGAAGATCGCCTTCCCGCTGCATCCCGAATACCGCACCCTGCCGATGGTCTGGTACGTGCCGCCGCTGTCGCCGATCCAGAACGCGGCCGAGGCGGGCCGGATCGCCGCGCAGGACGACATGCCCGACGTGCGGTCCCTGCGCATCCCGCTGCGCTATCTGGCGAACATGCTGACGGCGGGGGACGAGGCGCCCGTGGCCGCCGCGCTGGAGCGGATGCTGGCCATGCGCAGCTACATGCGGTCGAAATCGGTGGACGGGGTGGTCAACCTGGGCGTGGCCAGCCGCGTCGGCCTGACACCGCAGCAGATCGACGAGATGTATCACCTGCTGGCCATCGCCAATTACGAGGACCGTTTCGTCATCCCCACCACCCATCGCGAGGTGGTCGAGGACGCCTATGACCTGAAGGGCGGCTGCGGCTTTACCGACGGGCACGGCTGTTCCTCGGGCAACACACCGTCGCTGTTCGGCGGCAAGAAGTTCCGCAGCCCGCAGGAGTTCATCGCATGAAGACCTTCAAGGCACTTTCCGCATTGCTGTCCTATCCCGGCCCCGACCTGATCGCGGCCCTGCCCGAGATCGACGCGACACTGCGCCGGGACGGGCTGCTCGGGCCGAAGCGCATGGAAGAGATCGGCCACCTGCTGCGCGAACTGCGCGAGGGCGACCTTTACGATCTGCAGGAACGCTACGTGCTGCTGTTCGACCGCTCGCGCACGCTGTCGCTGAACCTGTTCGAACATGTCCATGGCGAAAGCCGCGACCGGGGCGGGGCGATGGTCGACCTGCTGGAGACCTATCGCGCCCATGGTTTCGATCTGGCCGGGACGGAACTGCCCGACCACCTGCCGGTGCTGCTGGAATACCTGTCCACCCGGCCCCTGGCCGAGGCACGGGCGATCCTGGCCGATGCCGGGCATATCCTGGTCGCGCTGTCCGAACGGCTGATCCGGCGCGACACCCGCTATGCCGCCGTGCTGACCGCGCTGGCCGGGCTGGCCGCCGCACCCGCCGATACGCCGGCCGAACTGGCCGCGATCCCGGACGACGACCCCGAGGATCTGGAGGCGCTGGACGCCGTCTGGGCCGAGGCGCAGGTGACCTTCGGCCCCGACCCCGATGCCGGCTGCCCGATCAGCCGCGACATCCTTGCCCGCATGGACGCCCCGCGCGCCCCGGCGGCCCCGAGGTAAAGGAGGCTTCGATGCATAATTTCGTTTTCGGGATCTATCCCTATATCGCCATCACCGTGATGATCCTCGGTTCGATCATCCGCTACGACGCCGACCCGTTCAGCTGGAAATCGAAATCCAGCCAGATACTGCGGCGGCGGCAATTCGTCATCGGTTCGGTCCTGTTCCATGTCGGGGTGCTGGTGATCTTCTTCGGCCATCTGGTCGGGCTGCTGACGCCGGTCGCGGTCTTCGATGCCATGGGCATCAGCCACGGCGCCAAGCAGATCCTTGCGATGGCGGCGGGCGGCATCGCCGGGGTGATGGCGCTGGTCGGCGGCGGGATGCTGCTGCACCGGCGGCTGACCGATCCGCGCGTCCGCGCCCATTCGTCGCCGGCCGACAACGGCATCCTGATCCTGCTGGTCGCGCAACTGGTGCTGGGGCTGCTGACCATCCTGGTCTCGGCGCAGCATCTGGACGGGCACGAGATGCTGCTGCTGATGTCCTGGGCGCAGGGGATCGTCTATTTCCAGGCGGGCGCGGCGGATCACATCGTCAATGTGCACTGGCTGTTCAAGCTGCATATCTTCCTTGGCCTGACGATCTTCCTGTTGTTCCCCTTCACCCGGCTGGTCCACATGATCTCGGTCCCGGTGCGCTATCTCTGGCGGCCGGGCTATCAGATCGTGCGCTCGCGCCGGCATGCGGCAAAATGACGGCCATGCAGATGAAACCGCTTTTGCCCCCCGTCACCGTCAACGGCACGACCATCGACCCCGGCCGCATCGCGGCCGAGGCGCAGAACCACCCCGCGCCCAAGGGCAAGCCCGGCCATGCCTGGCGCGCCGCCGCCCGTGCGCTGGCCCTGCGCGAGCTGCTGCTGCAAGAGGCACGCGCCCGGGGCATTGCCCCCTGCCCGACCGAACTCGCGCCGGGCCAGTGGGAGACCGACGACGAGGCCGCGATCCGCGCCCTGCTGGAACAGGCGATCCGCCCCGAGCCCGCCGACGACGCCGCGCTTGCCGCCTATTACGACGCCCATCCCGACCAGTTCCGCGCGCCCTCGCTTTATGAAGCGGCGCATATCCTGTTCGCCGCGACGCCCGGAGACGCCGGGGCGCGGGACCAGGCGCACACCAATGCCGAGGCGGTTCTGGCCGAGATCACGGCCCAGCCGCGCCGCTTTGCCGAGCTGGCCGCACATCACAGCGCCTGTTCCTCGAAAACCGCCGGCGGTTTGCTCGGGCAACTGAGTTCGGGCGACACCGTGCCGGAATTCGAGGCGGCGCTGGCCACGATGGAAGAAGGCGCGCTGTCGCTGGTCGAGACGCGCTATGGCATCCACATCATCCGCCTCGACGGTCGCGCACGGGGCGAGGTTCTGCCGCTGGATGCCGTGCGGCCGCGCCTGCGCGAGGCGCATGAAAAGGCCGGTTGGGCGAAGGCCAGCCGCGATTATGTCGAGGCACTGATCGCGGGCGCCGAGATCACGGGCGTGTCCTTCACGGACGGCGGGAATCGCGAGGAATCACGCCGGGACGGCGCGGCGTGATGGGGCCGGGCCGGGCCGGCCGCTCTCCTCGGCGGCGAGGAAGGCGACCAGCGCCACGACCTCTTCGGGGGCTTCCCTGCGGCCGGGATTCGCCCGGAACGCCTGCGGATCGCCAGCGGCGTCGATCATGCGGGTGTTCTGCTCCGTCCCGATCCAGCCGGGCGCAGCGGCGTTGCAGCAATGCCCTCCGCCCCGCGATCCATCGCCGGAGCGCATGGCCGGGAAGAGGCGCCATTCCTCAGTACCACGCATCGGGCATCGAGGCCTTCCGCCGGGCGATGAAATCGTTCAGCGCCTCGCCGGTCGACTCGTCCATCGGGGGCGCCTCGTAGCCGGCCAGGATCTCTTTCCACCGCGCATTGGCGCGTTGCGCGTGGTCGATGCCGCCCTGCTCGTCCCAGGTTTCAAAGGGCTGATCGTCATTGAGACCGCTGTCCCAATAGGCGGTCTGATAGTGGCGCAGCGTGTGATCCGTTCCGAACAGGTGCTCGCCCGGCCCGTTCTGCGCCAGCGCCTCGACGCCCAGCGTGTCCTCTGTCACCTCGATCCCGTTCAGATAGGCATGCAATGCGCCCGCCATGTCGCAATCCATCACGAATTTCTCGTAGGACATGGACAGGAGGCCATCCAGGAAACCGGCGGTGTGCAGGATGTAGTTCGCGCCGCCCTGGATCGCCGACATCATCGACATCATGCTTTGCTGCATCGCCTGCCCGTCGGGCCGCTTGGAGGTGCTGAAATTGCCCGCACAGCGCAGCGGCAGGTTCAGCCGCCGCGCAAGCTGCCCCATCACCAGCGAACCGAGCGCCGGTTCCGGCGTGCCGAAGGTGGGCGAGCCCGAGCGCAGCGACATCGAGGACAGGAATCCCGCCAGCACCGCCGGCGCGCCGGGCCGCACAAGCTGCGTCAGCGCGCAGGAGGCCATCGATTCCGCCAGGCATTGCGCCACCGATCCGGCCATGGTCAGCGGCGACACCGCGCCGCCCAGCAGGAACGGCAGATGGATCGAGCCCTGTCCCGCCGCGGCATAGGTGCGGATGCCCGCCGTCGTCACACCGTCCAGCACCAGCGGCGAGGTGGTGTTGAAATTGCCCATGATGACGCAGTTCTCATCCACGAATTGCGCACCGAACAGGATGCGGCACATCTCGATACTGTCGGCAGCGCGGTCGGGTGCGGTGATCGAGCCAAGGAAGGCGCGGTCGGAATAGCGCATATGCGCGTGAACCATGTCCAGATGCCGCTTGTTCACCGCGATGTCGGTCGGCTCGCAGATCGTGCCGCCGGAATGGTGCAGCCAGGGCGAGGATTGCGCCAGCTTCACCAGGTTCTCGAAATCGGCGATGGTGCCGTAGCGGCGCCCCTTGTCCAGGTCCATCACGAAGGGCGATCCGTAGGCGGGCGCAAAGACCACCGCATCGCCGCCGATCTCGACATTGTTGGCCGGGTTGCGCGCATGCTGGGTGAACCGCGCCGGTGCGGTTTTCAGGATCTCGCGCAGCATTCCCGGCTCGAACCGGATGTTCCATGCGGCATCGCTCACCGGCGTCACCGTCGCGCCCGCCTCGCGGTAAAGCCGCATTGCCTCGGCGTCCTCGCGCAGCTCGATCCCGATTTCGGCCAGAATGCGGTCGGCCGCCTGTTCGATGCGCGCCAGCGCCTCGTCGTTCAGCAGGTCATAAGTCGGTATCTTGCGGGTGATGAAGGGCACGTGCAGGTGCGCGTTCTGCCGCGGCGCGCTGCGGCCCGCACCGCCTGCGCGGCCCCGGCGGGACCGGCGGCCAGGTGCTTTTGCGGTCTTGATCCCTAACGTCCTGATCCCTGACATTGCATTGGCCTCCTGCGCCCGGGGGTGATCCGGCGCGGGCGGGCCGGCGCCGGTGATATGACCACGGTTCCCCGTCCCGGCCGCTGGGGCAACTGCCAAATATTTCATGCAGGGTTAGCTGAATTCATGTTAAGGGAAGACTGTGCCCCGGTCCCGTTGAGCAAAGGGCGCATATTCCGGCCCGAAAAGTGAGGATCACTTGTCCAGGCGCCCCTATGACCTTCCGCCGATGAGCGCGCTCATCGCCTTCGAGGCGGCCGCCCGGCACGTGAGCTTCAAGGCGGCGGCGCGCGAGTTGAACGTCACTCCTTCGGCTGTCAGCCATCAGGTCAAGGCGCTCGAAGCCGATCTGCGCTGCGCCCTGTTCCACCGTCATCACCGCGGGGTGCAACTGACGGAAACCGGCGCCTATCTGCTGGTCGCGCTGCAACGCGGCTTCGAGGCGATGGGCGGTGCCGTGGATCAGCTGCGGCAGCGGGTTCACCGCGCCTCGGTCACGATCCGGGTCACGACGGCTGTCAGTTCGCTCTGGCTTACGCCGAAGCTGGCGCAGTTCTGGAAGCTGCACGGCGATATCTCGGTGGCCCAGATCGTCAGCGACACCGACCATGTCCCGGCGGATTGCGACCTCAGCATCCGTTACGGCCCTCCTGACCGGGAGTCCGATACCTGTGCGGTCCTGTTCAACGACCGGATCATGGCGCTTGGCAGCCCCCGCTTTGCCCGGGCGCATCCGGTCGAGCGGCCGGCTGATCTCGCGCGGTTGCCGCTGATCCACTTCGACACGGCCGTCGCCGGCTGGACCGGCTGGCAGGACTGGTTCGCGGCAATCGGCTATGGCGGGCAGGTGCAGCACAGTCACCGCGTGAACAACTACGTGATCGCCCTGCAGGCCGCGCGCGACGACATGGGCGCGGTCCTGGGCTGGGTCGGTCTGACGCGCCGGCTGCTCGACGCGGGGGAACTGGTCCCGCTGCTGCCCGACCAGGTGGAACCGGGCGAGGATTTCTACGTCCGGCTGCATCCCCATGCGTCAGAACGGGCGCGGCTTGCGTATGACTGGCTGCTGGATGAAAGTTGAGGCCCGCAAGGCACCGGGCCGCCGCGAAGGGCGGTCGGCCCTCTCACGGGGCCGCGGCCGGATCGCGGGCCCGCCTTGTCAGATTGATCCCGACGAGAACACCGCCGACAAGCAGCGCGGCGCTGGACAGTTCAAGCAGCCCCGGCAAGCGCCCGTCGAGCACAAAGGCATAGATCAGGGCAAAGACCGTCTCGGACACGATGAGATAGCCAAGGACGACGGGGGGCACGCCCGCGCTGGCGATATTCCAGAGCCATGTCGCCAGCCAGGACGACACCGTGCCCAGCACGAGGCCCCAGAACAGCAGCGGGCCATAGGCGTCGACCCCCAGGCCGAAAAGAACCCCCTCGCGCAGCATCGCCCCGGCGGCGAGGACCGGCAGCGTCACCATCGTGCCGACGCCCACCAGCGCAGCCCAGAGCAGCGGCGATCTTGCCGTGTTCGACGCCATGTAGCGCGCGTTGGTCAGGCCGTAGATCAGCCAGCTCGCCACGGCGGCGAGGGCAAGCCCGGCCCCCAGTGGCGAAAACACGAGCGTGGCGCCTTCGGTATCCCCGGCCGCCAGAAGCGCGATCCCCGCACCGATCGGACCAAGGGCAAGCATCAGGCCGGGCCAGCCGATTACGGGCCGCTGCAGGTTCCCGACCACGGCGAACAGGACCGGCAGCGTCCCGATGATCAACGCGGTCAGGGCCGCCCCTCCGGCACGCACCGACATCGCCATCAACAGGTAATACAGCGAGTTGCCCAGAGCCCCGAAGGCAATCAGGCGGATCCAGTCGCCACGCCGCAAGGCCCGGAATGGATTGAAGCCGATCCACCACAGGTAAAACACCGAGCAGAACCCGTAGGCGCCGTAGCGGACGATCACCAGTTCCCCCGCGGATGCGGCACCGATGAAGTTCGGCGCTATGAAGGTCAGCCCCCAGAGGGCTCCGGCGGCCAATCCCGCCAGTATGGAGTGATTCATGATCAGCGACCGCCAGTCTGGGCGCGCCCGCCGCACCGGGACCGCGGCAAGACACGCATGGGTTGGCGCCCTTCCGCCAAAGGCGCCGAACGGCACCTATCCCCTGCGCAACTGCCGGGCAATCTCTTCCATCTCGGCGGCGGGAAGCTGCGGCGGCAGGGCATAACCATCGGACCCCGCCGACAGATATGCCTGCGAGGTGACGTCATGCACGTGCTGCATCGGGACCACATGGGCGTGGGCATGGGGCACATGGATGCCGGTAAAGAACATCGCCACGCGCTCGACCTCGTAGATCGCCTTCATGCGCCGCGCCAGGCGTTGCGCGCAGGTCATGATCCGTGTCGCCAGATCCTCGGGCAAATCCTCGAACCAGACATGGTGCGCCCTGGGAATGACCAGCGCATGGCCGGCACGGATCGGGTGCAGATCGAGAAAGGCCAGAATATGGTCGTCCTCATACAAGCGATGGGCGGGCAGTTCACCCGAAGCGATCCGGCAGAACAGGCAGCTGGCCGTCATGAATTGAACCCCTCACTTCCATCCTCTGACGCAGGCGTCCTTCCATCTTCCATGCCAGAAGCTGCAATCGCAAATGCAATCCAACGGCCCTTACGGGTGCGGGGTCTTGCACTGTAGCTTCCACGCATCACCCGGGAATCTCTTTCCGGGTCTTGGTTGGGGCCAGACGCCGCTGCGGTGCCGCAAGGAGCGCGGCAGGAATTTTTGCGGCGCCGCCCAAGATTTCGCGCCGCTTGCGCGTTACAAGGTTAACGAAGTGGGAAACCAGGCCATGAAAACCCTTGTCGCCGCGCTGTTGCTGTCCTGCGGGTTGCTGCCCGCGGGCCACGCCGGGGGTGGATCGAACATCGAAAACATGCCCTCGGCGCAGATCGTCGAGCAAGCGGGGTCGCTTCATCCTTCGGCGCTTTATGTGCTTGCCGGCCGGCTGTTGGCCGAAGGCAAGGGGCAGGAAGCGGCGAACTGGATGTATGCGGGCCAGTTGCGCTATCGCTTCCTGCTGGCGGTGCCGGATGCGCGCGCCAGCGACCGCATCCTGTTTTCGGCGCTGACGGAACAGGTCGGCCGACCGGTGAACGAATATATCGCCGGCGACCCCGATGAATGGATCGCGGCGATGCGCTGGGCGCTGGACTGGGACGCCGCGACCAAAAACAATATCACTTCCAGCACCGACCATGCCGCCGAACTGGCCGGGGTGCGGGAGGGACTGGCCCGGCTGATCTCCCGGGTCGACGCCAGCCGCGACGAGATCCGCCGCGAGCGCACCGCCAACGGGCTGGAAAACCGCTGACCTATGCCGCAAGGAGAAGCTTACCCATGACCATCCCCACACCGCTGCGCCGCCTTGCGGCCGCGCTGGCCGCCGTGCTCTGGCTTGCACCCGTGCAGGCGCAGACGACGGATCATCTGGGCCTGCCCGGCCCGATCTCGCTGGGGGGCGACAGCTATGCCCTGGCCTGGTCCTCGCGCCCGGCGGACAATTACATCAAGCAGGAATACCTGCCGGCAGGCGAAACCACGGACAGCTACAGCCGGATGCTGCTGGTGGAGACGGTCTCGGGCGGCGCCGGGGTAATGGATGCGGTGCGGGCGCAGACCGAGATGCTGACCCGGCGCAAGGCGACCGACCCGCTGGTCAACATGGATGTCATCCAGAACGAGGACACGGGCGAGGCGCTGCTGGATTTCATCGTCAGCAGCAAGGACGAGGCGGGGGAATACATCGTCGAATGGAACGCCTATCGCTATGCGCCCCTGGCCGAGGCCGCGGGCGGCCCCGGGGTGTTGATGTTCGGCATCAGCCACCGCGTCTATGGCAACGAGGCCGCCAAGGCGTTCCTGCAGGGGCTTTCCACGCTGCGCGCGGCGCAGATCGGGGCGCTGGCCGGTGCGCCTCTGCCGCAGCCGGGGGGCTGAGGATGCGCACCGTTCTCCGCCCTGTCCTGCCCTGCCTGTCCTGACCCGCGACAGCCGTTTCAGGCCACGTCCGGCGGCGCGCTCGATTGAAAGGCCCGCTGTCATGACGTTGCTCGGCAATGCGACGGGACGATCCGGTTGCGCCCTGATCCTGCTGGGCGCCCTGGCCACCGCCGGCCCGGCTTCGACGCAGGATTATCTGGGCATCCACCTCGACACGATGCGCGAACACAACCTGCGGCTGCATCAGCAGCAAGGCGCCGATCCGGGCGGAACCGGCAAGCCCTCTGCATCCAGACCGGATTCCGGCGAGATGTCTCCCCAGGCCGAGGCACGCGCCCGGGCCGAGGGCGCCAGGATCATGGAAGAGCACAAGCGCGAGCTTGCCCGACGGCGCAGGCCGCCGCCGCACGCGCGGAGAAACTGTGGCAGGCGATGGACGCGACCGCCGCGGGAACGACCGGGACCGGGCACGTGGAAACCCCCTCGGGCTGCGCCGCGGTTCTGCGCGCCACCAGCCCCGACGAGCCCACGCGCCCCTTTATCCGGGCGGTCTCGGCGCTGATGTCCGGCACCCTGCCGCCGCTGCAGATCGGCCGGTGACTGGATAACATCGGTCGGGCTGCATCCGCCGTTGTCGGCGACCGCCAAGATGCCGCTCGGGACCCCGGCAGCGAGGGCATCCGCCGTAGAAAGCCAGATGGGTGATGATCTCGGAAATCTCGGCCGGCTTCACGCCGTTGTCGAGGGCGAGCTGCAATTGCTCAGGAAGCAAGACGGTCTGATTGCGCGCGATGACGGTCGCCACGGTGATGATGCTGCGATCCCGCGGCGCAAGGCCGGGGCGCTGCCAGAGGCCGTTCGCCACCGTGTCCGTCGCGTAATGCTCAAGTGCCGGAGCGACAGACTGCACGTCTTCGCGGGACATGCTGCCGGTCTGCGAAGCTTAAGCGGCATCACAAGAATCGCACCGTCGATCCTGGTCTTGTCGATCTCCATCCCACGATGCTCCCCCGATTACAGACCATCCCTATTATACGCTACAGTATCCCATATGCCGCACGGCTGCGCTCCGGGCCTTTTCTTTCAGGCGTGAGCGGTTCTTCGATGGTCCCTGCCCCTCCCGGGCATGGGATTTCTGGAGACGATGGCGCTCAAACGTGACAGGATCAGTATCAAGGTGATAGGACCGGAAACGGGCCGGAACGATCCCGCGCGCGCCGATGCAGCCATCCGGTCCCTCGCCCGGCTGATCGGCCGCCAGATCGCCCGCGAGCAGTTCGAGCGCAAGATCGCGCGCGAACGCAAGGCGCAGAAGAAGCACCCGGCAGACGGGGATGCGTGACGCCTATGGTTCCGGGCAGCGGATTTGTTCAGGATACAGCCATGCCTACTATCGATTCTGTCATATTCCAGCGCAGTCCCGAAGAATTTCTGCATCAGGCACAACGCGAGCCGGTGGAGATCACCCGGCAGGGTCGCCGCGCCTTCGTGCTGATGCCCGCCGACCACTATGACTGGCTCCGGGCTGCCGCGAAACGGCGTCACCGCACGGCGGAAGCCGTCGATGTCGTTATCGACGCGGTTGAGCGTGCAGAGATGGACGCCGGGTTCACGCCGCTGGACGCCCTGCTCGGGTAGCGACCGGAGCCCGGCAGGTCGGTCATCGCCCCGCCGCGACCCCCGCGCCGGGGCATTTGCATATTCTTCTTGTGACCATTTTGGTCCCGTGATATAGGTGGCTTATGAGGATCATTGCCCGCCGCACCTTGCGGCAGTCCGTCGACAGCCTCGCGGGGCAGAAGGACCAGCCGGCTGTCAAAGCCGCGCTCGATGCCTGGTTCGACGAAGTGAGCAAGGCGGACTGGAAGAGTTCGGCGGATGTGAAGCGGCTCTATGCGACCGCCAGCATCGTCAGCGCCGAGCGCATCGTCTTCAACATCAAGGGCAACGACTATCGCCTCTTGGTGGCGGTCGACTTCGAGAAGACCATCGTCTGGATCAAGTGGATCGGCACCCACAAGGCTTATGACAGGATCGACGTGACGGAGGTCAGACATGGCGACTGAATTGAAGCCCATCCGCACCGAGGCGGATTACGATGCGGCGCTTGCCGAAGTGGAACGGCTTTGGGGCGCGAAGAGCGGCACGCCGGACGGCGATCGGCTCGATGTGCTGGCGACGCTGATTGAGGTCTATGAAGAGAAGCAGCACCCGATGGACCCGCCCGACCCGATCGAGGCGATCCGGTTCCGCATGGAGCAGCAAGGCCTGACACGCAAGGATCTGGAGCCGATGATCGGCCCGCGCAACCGGGTCGCGGATGTGCTGAACCGCAAGCGAGGCCTGTCCATCGAGATGATCCGGCAATTGCACGACCATCTCGGCATCTCGGCCGAGGTTCTGATCCGGCCCAGCCGCTTCGACAAGGTTGCCTGAAGGAGTTTGCCATGACCCGCGTTGCCCTCTATGCCCGCTATTCCTCCGACAATCAGCGCGAGGCGTCCATTGAGGACCAGTTCCGCATCTGCCGCGAGCAGGCGAAACGCGAAGGCTGGAAGGTCGTCGGCGCCTACAAGGATGCGGGCATCTCGGGCGCGAGCATGATCCTGCGTCCCGGCATCCAGATGCTGTTGCAGGACGCGCAGGCCGGACAGTTCGACATGGTGCTGGCCGAGGCGCTGGATCGCATCAGCCGCGACCAGGCCGATGTCGCTACCTTCTATAAGCACCTCAAGTTCGCCGGCGTGCCCATCGTCACGCTGGCCGAAGGCGAGATCAGCGAATTGCATGTCGGCCTCAAGGGGACGATGAACGCGCTGTTCCTCAAAGACCTCGCGGCCAAGACCCATCGCGGGCTGCGCGGCCGGGTCGAGGACGGCAAGTCGGGCGGCGGGCTTTGCTACGGCTACAAGGTGGTCAAGAAGCTGGACTCGCGCGGCGATCCGATCCGGGGCGACCGCGAGATCGACGCCGCCGAAGCGGAAGTGATTCGTCGCATTCTCCGCGACTATGTCGCCGGCGTCAGCCCGCGCGTCATCGCAAAGACACTGAACGAGGAAGGCGTGCCCGGCCCCGAGGGGCGGCTCTGGAACGACACCACCATCCATGGCCACACAAAGCGCGGCACCGGCATCCTCAACAACGAACTCTATATCGGCCGCCTGATCTGGAACCGGCTGCGTTATCTCAAAGACCCGTCGACCGGCAAGCGCGTCTCGCGGCTGAACCCGGAATCGGAGTGGATCGTCAAGGACGTTCCCGATCTGCGCATCGTCGACGACGAACTCTGGCAGGCCGTGAAGGCGCGACAGGCCGTGACCTCGGCAAAATATGCCAATGTCGCCGAGGGTGTGCGCAAGCACCACAAGAAGAACCGCCTGAACGGCACCCATCGGCCCAAGACCCTGCTCTCGGGCCTGATCTTCTGCGGCTGCTGCGGTGGCCCCTTCTCCATCCGTGGCTCGGATCGTTTCGCCTGCTCGACGCATGTGACCAAGGGCACCTGCTCCAACAGCCGCACCATCCTGCGCGAAGATCTGGAGCGGCGCGTTCTCGCCGGCCTGAAGGAACGGATGATGGCGCCGGAAGTGGCTGCCGAGGCGATGCGCGCCTATGCCGAGGAAACGAACCGGCTGAACCGGGAACGCCGCTCGAACGGCGATGCCTGGAAGGTCGAGTTGGTGAAGGTCGAGAAGCAGATCAGGGGCATCATCGAGGCGATCAAGGAAGGCATGTTCCATCCGAGCATGAAGGGCGAGATGGATGCGCTGGAAGCCCGTAAGGCGGAGCTGACCGGCCTGCTCGCCGATATTCCCGAGGATGCGCCGGACCTGCTGCCGAGCGCTTCGGCGATCTACGCGAAGAAGGTTTCCGCGCTGACCGCCGTTCTCGCCAAGCCCGACGAACGGCCGCATGCGGCGGCGGCGTTGCGGATGCTGATCGAGAAGATCGTGCTGACGCCGGGGCCGGAACGGGGCGAGATTTTCGCGACGCTGCACGGCGAGTTGCGCACGATCCTCGAATGGACGGATCGGCAAGCCATTGGGAAGGCTTGCAAAATGACAAAACCCGCCGTTGGTGCGGCGGGTTTGTCGGTCTCAATGGTTGCGGGGACAGGATTTGAACCTGTGACCTTCAGGTTATGAGCCTGACGAGCTACCGGGCTGCTCCACCCCGCGCCAATTGCTTGGGCTCTATCTAGTGGGCTCCGCCGGGGAGTGCAATGGGTAATCTGACCGGGCCCCGAGTAATTTTCGTTCCTCTTCTGCCACGCGGCGAACGGCGCGGGCCGGGCGGGAGGAAAAGATCAGGACGGGCCGATCATGAAGCAGGAGACGTTGCGGGCCTGCAGGCGCCGGCAGGCGAGATCGGCCGTTTCGCGTGACATGCCCATGAAATTCGCATCAAAGCCCTGCGACGACTGCACCACCTTGCGCCGGGTGCCGTCCAGCGTCGCCATTTCGGTCAGGGCCGTGCGCAGCAGGACTTTCTCGGCCTGGTAACGGCTGTTGTAGCGCCCGACATTGATGCCCCAGTGCTGATCGCTCCCCGTGCTGGCGATGCGGGTGACGATCTCCTGCGCCTCGTCGGCCAGCGTGGTATCGCCTTCGGCGAATTCCTCTTCCGGCGGGGCAACGGCCTCGGCCGCAGGTTCCGCCGCGGCGAGGACCAGCTGCTCGGGCCGGGACGAGGGGCGCAGATCCGGGACATCCGGCGCAGCAGCCGCGGCATCGGCAACCTCGGTCTCGGGCGCGGCGCCGTCATTCATTGCCGCGTTGAGCCCTTCGGAAATCGCCGCCTTGATCAGCGCATCATCCTGCGTCGCCGCGGCGGCAGCGGCGGCCGCCATCAGCACGGCGTTCTGATCTGCAGCGCGCGGTTGCGGGCGCAGGCTCCGGCTGACGGCGCCGGCCACGCGCGTGGCCCCTGCCCCGGTCGTATTGCCCACATAGGCCGGCCGGCCGGGTTTCTGCAGCGGGGCACTGCCCGGCGCCCGGCGGAAGCCGAGATCAAGGAGTTCGGCCACCTTGGCATCGCGCGTCGCGGTCGAGCGCCCCCCGAAGACGGTGGCGATGATGCGCTTCCCGCCGCGCTCGGCCGATGCGGTCAGGTTGAAGCCGGCCGCGACCGTATAGCCGGTCTTGATCCCGTCCGCGCCGCTGTAGCTCGACAGCAGGCGGCGGTTCGTATGATTGACCGTCGCCACGCCCGCATCGGCGGTACGGCGCGAGAACAGGTTGTAATATTGCGGATAATCATAGATCAGGTGCCGCCCCAGGATGCTCATGTCGCGGGCGGTTGAAAGGTGCCCGCTCCGGGTCAGCCCGTGGGCGTTCTGAAAGGTGGTCTGGGTCATGCCCATCATCCGGGCGGTGCGGTTCATGCGCTCGGCAAAGGCGGCTTCGGAGCCGCTGATGGCCTCGCCGATGGCGGTCGCGGCGTCATTGGCCGACTTGATCGCCGCAGCGCGGATCAGGTAGCGGAGCGCGATCTGCTGCCCGCTCTTCAGCCCCAGCTTGGACGGCGGCTCCGACGCGGCCTTGCGCGAGATCGTCACCTGCTTGTCGAGCGAAATCTCGCCATGCTCGATCGCCTCGAAGGCGATATAAAGGGTCATCATCTTGGTGAGCGAGGCCGGATGCAGGCGGGCTTCGGAGTTGCTTGAATGCAGCACCTGCCCGGTGCGGGCGTCCATCACGTAATCGGCATAGGGCGCAGCGATGGCGCTGAGCGGCAAGAGAACAAGCAGCCAGATTGCGGTGATGATATACAGCCACAAGCGGGCCGGACTGCTGCGCCGAACCTTCACGATTACTGCCCTTGCTCTGCCTCTTGGTCGCCGGTTTTCCGGCTGACACTTTATTGAGCCTCAGGTTAACACAGGGTTTCCGCAAAATAAATACGGGTTTTGAAGCTCTTACCCTGTTTTGCTCGCGACCTACCAGATGTTGCGGCCAGCCCCTTCAGCGCCACCAGAACTGTACCGCCATATCCGGCCGGCGGCCCAGAGAACGGGGGAGCGGGCGGCAAAGGGACGCACGACCAGCACGGGCTCCGGCTCCGGGCGGGCCTGCGCCGCGCAGCCTCTTTTCTAATCCTGCTCATGGGTTATATAGGGAACCGGAACGGATTTCTCAGAAGGGCCAGGCTTGGGTGATGCTGCATCGGGGATCGGTCGTGTCAAAGACGATGATGACAGGCATGATGACGACAGGCATGTCGGGCGGCGGTGACGATGCCGACGGCACGGCCCTGCTCGAGCCCCGCACCCGCACCCGCCGGCCGCCGCTTTACAAGGTCCTGTTGCTGAACGACGATTTCACGCCGATGGAATTCGTCGTGCATGTGCTCGAGCGGTTCTTCGGCATGTCGCATGGCCATGCCTTCGAGATGATGCTGACGGTGCACAAGCAGGGTCTTGCCGTGGTCGGGGTCTTTACCCATGAGATCGCCGAGACCAAGGTCGGGCAGGTCATGGATTTCGCCCGCCGCCACCAGCACCCGCTGCAATGCACCATGGAGCGCGAGGACTGACGTCGCCCATGCCCCTTCGCCCGGCCCGCCCATGACCGTCCGGCTGCGCCATGCGCTCGAGACGGGTGCGCTCTCCCTGCCCGAGTCGGGGCGGATCAGCGTGTTGTCGCCGCCCGAGGATGCGGACCTCTCCGTCCTGCCGCAGGAGCGGATCGAGGTCGTGACCCCGTTCCGGCCGGCCCATGATCGCTTTGCCGCGCTTGGTTTTGACTGCCGGCCCGAAAGCGACCGACCCTGCAGCATGGCGATCATATGCCTGCCGCGGGCCAAGGCGCGCGCCTGGCTTCTGGTCGGCGAGGCCGCGCGGCGCAGCAGCGGATGGGTGGTGATCGACGGCGCGAAGAGCGACGGGATCGACAGCATGTTGAAGGCCCTGCGCCGGCAGGTCGGGGTGAGCGAACCCGTCGCCAAGGCCCATGGCAAGCTGTTCTGGTTCACCCCCGGCCCGGACACGCCCCTTGCCGGCCCCCCGGAGCAGCCCGAGCGCGTCGAGGGATTCGTCACCGCACCCGGCGTATTTTCCGCCGCCGAGGTCGATCCGGCCTCGCACCTGCTGGCCGCGGCCCTGCCCCCCGCCGGGCTCGGGCGTCACGTGGTCGATCTGGGCGCCGGCTGGGGCTATCTCGGCGCGAGCATCCTGGCGCTGCCGGGGCTTGAGCGGCTCGACCTGGTGGAGGCGGACCATCTGGCGCTTGACTGCGCGCGCGACAACCTGCGCGATGCGCGATGCGCATTTCACTGGGCCGATGCGCGGCGATGGAGCCCGGACAGCCGGCCCGATGCGGTGGTGATGAACCCCCCGTTCCACAGCGGCCGCGCCGCGGAACCGGAGCTCGGCCGTGCCTTCATCGCCGCGGCGGCGCGGATTCTGGCCCCGTCCGGGCAGCTCTGGATGGTGGCGAACCGGCACCTTCCCTATGAGGCCGCGCTTGCAGGGGCCTTCCAGCGGGTGCAGGAGGCAGGGGGCGACCGCCGGTTCAAGGTGATTCACGCCAGCAGCCCGCGCCGCCGCCGCTGAACCCCGGCCGGGCGACTCGGCGGGGACATTTTTCGGAGGTTCTGCGATGTCCTTTTCCATCAGCGGCAAGACGGCCATCGTCACCGGCGCGGCAACCGGGATCGGGCTGGCCATCGCGCGCCAGTTCATGCGCGCCGGCGCCAATGTCATGTTCACCGACGCGAACGAGAAGCTCCTGGCGGAGGAGCTTGGCGAACTGACCGCAGAGCATGAGAACGTCCGCTATTTCGCCGGCGACCTGCGCGAGAAGCTCGCGGCCGCGAATCTGCTTTCGGCGACCGTGGATGCCTTTGACCGCATCGACATACTGATCAACGGAGCGCGGCAGATGGCATCGAGCGATGCGCTCGACCCGGATGACGAGTCGGTCCCGGACCTGCTCGACCAGAACCTGATGACCACGCTGCGCCTCAGCCAGATGGCGGCGCGGCGCATGATCCGCCATGCACAGGACAACGGGACCGATGACCGGACGCAGATCGGGGCAATCGTCAACCTGAGCTCGATCGCGGCGCGGCGCACCCACCCCGAGATGCTGGGCTATTCGATCAGTTCGGCCGCGCTCGACCAGATGACGCGGTCGCTGGCGGTCGCGCTGGCGCCGCATCGCATCCGGGTGAACGCGGTCGCCTTCGGCTCGGTCATGAGCGCCTCGCTGCAGGAGGCGCTGAAGGCCGAAAGCGGATATCGGCAGGATATCGAGCAGCACACGCCGCTCGGCCGCATCGCCTCTCCCGATGAACTGGCCGACACGGTGCAGTTTCTCGCCTCGGACGCGGCGCGTTTCATGACCGGGCAGGTTCTGACCCTGGACGGCGGGCGCACGTTGCTCGACCCGGTGACCGTACCGGCCCATTGACCGCCGAAGCCACGGCGGCATGGCCGGGCATGGTGGAGGGAATCGGGGACGAGGGGCGCTGCCCCTCGCGCTCCCCGGGATATTTCTGCCAGAAGAAGATGAGACGATGCGCCGCGGGAAGCACCGTCAGGGGCGATCGTCCCATTCATCCGTAAGGATGCGGCGGGCGTCCCCCTCGGGGTCGTCATACTGGTTGCTGCGCACGGAGTAGATGAAGGCGACGAGGCCGACCGAGCCCATCAGCAGCGAAATCGGAATAAGCCAGGCCAGAAACTGCATGCCGTTCTCCGTTCCGGACAGTCGTGCAGCAGACATGGGCCTCGCGCGCCTTGCGATCAAGGTGATTATTGCCGCAGCCAAGCTCTGCGCCGCCTCGCGCCGCGGTGCCATGTGCCCGCGCCGGGGCCGCGAGATTGGCGGTGCCGGCACTGGGGAAACATCAAACCTTTTCAGACAGCCGACACCGCCGCGCCCGCGATGCGATCCTGCCGGCGCAGCGGGCGCATGGACGTGGCACGATGTCCACTTCCTTGCGTCACTAGTTACCATTTGTCGCAGGCTTTCTTTGACCAAAGTCAAGACCGGTGCATAGTGGGGCGGAAGCGAAAGGATTTGTGTCATTACCGAGACAGGCGGGCAGCACCGGGAACTGAACGGGGCCGAGATCGGCGCCATCGCGCATCTTTATCGCGGCGAAGTCTATCGCAGCACCATGTGGCGCACCCGGCTCGACAACACCACCAACTGGGCGGTGGTGACGCTCGGGGTGGCGCTTTCGATCTCCTATGCGTCGCCCGATGCCTCGCCGCTGCCGCTCGTTCTGGTCGGGATCCTGATCATCCTGTTCCTGATGCTCGAAGCGCGGCGCTATCGCTATTTCAACGTCTGGCGGGCGCGGGCGCGATGGATGGAGGTCAATTTCTACGTGCCGCTGCTGCGCGACGGCGATCTGCGGCTCGAGGAGAACTGGCAGCGAACGCTGGCGGGGGATTACGAATTTCCGGCTTATCACGTAAGCTCCCTGGCGGCGATCGGGCGGCGCATCCGGCGCAATTATCTCTGGATCCTGCTGATCCAGACGCTGGCCTATGTCGGCAAGCTGGTGGTGCATCCCTTCCCGGTCCGCACCGCGGAGGAACTGCTCCTGCGGGCGGATATCGGCCCGATTCCGGGCGCCCTGGTCCTGCTCATCGGCGCGGTCTACCTGGCCAGCTGGGTCTGGATCGCGCTCTGGAGCATGCGCAGCGACGCGGCCCGCACCCGCATCCGCAGCCCCGGCAGCAGCATGGGGTGAGAACGGGCAGGCGCGCGCCGCGGCCGGCAGACGGGCTTGACCGGCGGGCCGGGCGGCAGGACAATCGCCGCGTGGACAGACACCCTGTCGCCGGGAACCCCGACGCGGAACAGCCGATTGGAGGTTACAAATGGCGTATCGCTCGCTTCTGACCATTCTGACCGACCGCACCATCGCCAGGCGGACGCTCGAACATGCCATTGCCCTCAGCAAGACCCTGGATGCCCATCTGAACGCGCTCTGCCTCGGCGTGGACCGCACCCAGACCAGCTATTTCTACGAGGGCGCCAATGCGATCATCATCCAGGAATCGCTGGCCCAGGCGCGGACCGAGCTTGTCGAGAATGCCGGTTTCGCACGCGGCCTGCTGGAACGCTCGGAGATTCGCTGGTCGATGGACGAGCAGTTGACGCAGATCGCCGATCTCAACCGGCAGGTGGCGCAGAAGGCGCGGTTTTGCGACCTCGTGCTGCTGCCGCGCCCCTATGGCGAGGACCGGGGCGGCGAGCTTGAGGTTGCGGTCGAGGCGGCGATGTTCGAGGGTGACGCACCGGTTCTGGTGGTGCCGGATCAGGGCGCGTTCCCGCCCGTCCCGGAACGGATCATGGTCGCCTGGAACGAAAGCGCCGAGGCGATGACCGCGATTCGCCGCGCCCTGCCCTTTCTGAAAGCGGCGCAGACCGTGCATATCGCCATCATCGGCCCGCCGGAGCGGCGAATCGAGCGGTCGGAGCCGGGCAGCATGCTCGGGCAGATGCTGGCGCGCCACGGCGTGAACTGCACCATCGACGTGCTGGGAAAGACGCGCCCGCAGGTCTCCGACATCCTGAACCGCCATGCCATGGACACGGGCGCGGAAATGATCGTGATGGGCGCCTATGGGCACTCCCGCTTCCGCGAGGCGATTCTGGGCGGGGCCACGCGCAACATGCTCGAAGCGGCGCAGGTGCCGGTGTTCATGGCCCGCTGAGCCCGCTGAGCCGCTGAACGGGACGATGCCAGCGACGGCCGGGGGCGGGCGCCTTATCCCGGAAGCCCCCCGTCGGCATCGTCACCCGCCTCTTCCATCAGGCGGCGCATGTCGGGGATGACCACGTGGCGGTTCCCCTCGAGCCGGATCACGCCGTCGCGGCGCAGCGCCGACATCTGCCGGCTCACGGTCTCGAGCGTCAGCCCGAGGTAATCGGACATGGCATCGCGCGTGAGCGGCAGATTGAACCATATGTTGCCCGGAGAGGATTCGGTGCAGGGCGAACCGGCGCGCCGGGCGATGATGACAAGAAGGCTCGCGATCTTTTCCCGCGCCGTCTTGCGCCCGAGGACCAGCATCCATTCGCGCGCGGAATCGAGCTCGTCGAGCGTCATCTCGAGCAGCCGCCCCGCCACCGCCGGGGTTGCGCCGAGCAGGTTCTCGAACGGGATGCGGCGGAAACAGCACATCACCACATCGCTCACCGCCACCACGTCATAGACGGCGCTGCTTCGGCCCGGACGTCCGACGAAATCGCTCGGCAGGAGCAGGCCCACCATCTGCGTGCGCCCGTCCTCCATGGTCTGGGTCAGGGTGGCGACACCCGAGATGATAGAGCCGACGAAATCCATGGTCTCGCCGGCGATGGTGATGGTCTCGCCCGAATTGTAGCGGCGGTAATACTTGATCTCTTCCAGCCGGGCGAGTTCGTCACCCCCGCAACGGGAACAGACCGCGCGGTGACGGATCGCGCAATCGACGCATTTCGTGGTTATCGCGGGAGATGTCTGCATCATCATGGCCTCGATTGATATAGGTCAAGGCAGGCACCCAGTCCTTGGGAATATGTAGTATCATGTTCGACAAATCGCAATTGGCAGCCTTCGGGCTATTTGACGCGCGGGTTCCCCGCTACACGAGCTATCCTCCGTCGCCGCAGTTCGGAAATGCAATCACGAACACGCAGCATGCGGAATGGATCCGCGGGATTCCGCCCGGATCGGCCATATCGCTTTATATCCATGTCCCTTTTTGCCGCCGTCTGTGCTGGTTCTGCGCCTGCCGCACGCAAGGCACCCAGAGCGACGCGCCGGTGCGGGCCTATCTCGACGTGCTGAAGGCCGAACTTGCGCTGCTGAAACGGCAGCTTCCCGAGGGAATCACCCTGTCGCGGCTGCATTGGGGCGGCGGCACGCCGACGCTGCTTTCACCCGCGATGATCGCCGATCTTGCCGGTGCGATTCATGACGTCGCCCCGCTCGGTCAGGGCGGGGAATTCTCGGTCGAGATCGACCCGAACGAGATCGACCGCCCGCGCCTCGATGCGCTGGCGGCGGCCGGGCTCAACCGGGCCTCGATCGGCGTGCAGGATTTCGACCCCGAGATCCAGAAATCCATCGGCCGGATGCAGAGCTATGAGCTGACCCGCGATACGGTGGCGATGATTCGCGACTGTGGCGTGACCAGCCTGAACACCGATATCCTGTTCGGCCTTCCCCACCAGAGCCGCAGCAAGATCACCGAAAGCGTGCAGAAGCTCTTGTCGCTCAATCCCGACCGGGTGGCGCTTTACGGCTATGCGCATGTGCCATGGGTCGCCAAGCGCCAGCAACTGATTCCGGCCGACGCGCTGCCGAGCCCCGAAGAGCGGCTCGAACTGTTCGAGACCGCGCGCAAGCTGTTCATGTGGGACAATTACGCCGAAATCGGCATCGACCATTTCGCCAGTTTTTCGGATCCGCTGACCATCGCCCAGAAGACGGGCCGGCTGCGGCGGAATTTTCAGGGCTATACCGACGACCAGGCGGATGTGCTGATCGGCGTCGGCGCCTCGTCGATCTCACGCTTTCCGCAGGGCTATACCCAGAACGCGCCGGCGACCTCGGCCCATGCGGCGCGGGTCCGCGACGGGGGCTTTTCCACCACGCGCGGGCACCGGTTCAGCGAGGACGACCGGCTGCGCGGGCGGGTGATCGAGGCGCTGATGTGCGATTTCGAGGTCGCGTCAGAGGAGCTCTGCAACCGCTATGGCATCTCCCGCGACAGGCTCGACGCGCTGTTCGCACAGGTGAACGCGAAATTCGACGGTCATCTTTCGCATGGGCCGGAGGGGCTTTCGATCCCACAGGGCCTGCGGCCGCTCACACGGGTGATCGCGCGGGCCTTTGATGCCTATGACCTCAGCAAGGCTGGGCACAGTTCGGCCATCTGAGCCCGCCATCCGAGCCCCCTGCCCCGCGACCGTATTCAGACCGCCGCCTTGATCAGTTTTCGGGTGTAATCGGTCGCCGGGTTGTCGAAAACTTCGGCCGCGGGGCCGTATTCGACGATATCGCCGGCGCGCATCACGGCCACCTTGTGAGACATGGCCCGCACCACCCGCAGATCGTGGCTGATGAACAGATAGGCCAGCCCGTATTTGCGCTGCAACCCGCGCAGAAGCTCGACGATCTGGACCTGCACCGTGCGGTCGAGCGCGCTGGTCGGTTCATCCAGCACCAGCAGGCGCGGCCGCAGCACCATGGCGCGGGCAATGGCGATGCGCTGGCGCTGGCCGCCCGAGAATTCATGCGGATAGCGATGCATCATCGCCGGATCGAGCCCGGTTTCACCCATCATCTCGGCCACGAGTTCGCGGCGATTGCGGCTCGGGTCGACACGGTGAATGCCCAGCCCCTCGGCGATGATCTGCTCGCAGGTCATGCGCGGTGAAAGGCTGCCGAAGGGATCCTGGAACACGATCTGCATCTCGCTGCGGAACCGGCGCAGCGTGCGGGTGGACCATCCGCGCATGTCCTGCCCGTCGAAGGTAAGCTGTCCCTCCGACGCGATGAGCCGCATGATCGCAAGCGCAAGCGTGGTCTTGCCCGACCCGCTTTCGCCCACAAGGCCCAGCGTCTCGCCCTCGCGCACCGCGATATTCGCGTGGTTCACGGCCTTGACGTGGCCGGTGGTGCGTTTGAGAAAACCGCGCTGGATCGGGAACCAGACCCGCAGGCCCTCGGTGCGGACGATCTCGGTCGCGCGCGCCTCCGGTTCGGCCGGCAGGCCGGCGGGTTCGGCCGCAAGCAGTTTCCGCGTATAGGGATGTTCTGGCGCGGCAAAGATCTCGGCCGCCGGGCCGGCCTCGACGATTTCGCCGTCCTTCATCACGCAGACCCGGTCGGCGATCCGGCGCACGATGCCAAGATCATGGGTGATGAACAGAAGCCCCAGGCCTTCCTGTTCCTTCAATTCGGCCAGGAGTTCGAGGATCTGCGCCTGAATGGTCACATCGAGCGCCGTCGTCGGCTCGTCCGCGATCAGGATGTCGGGCTTGTTGGCCAGCGCCATGGCGATCATGACCCGCTGCCGCTGCCCGCCGCTCAACTGATGGGGATAGGCGCCAAGACGCGCGGCCGCGTCGCGGATCCCGACCCGTTCGAGCAACTCTATAATGCGCGCCCGCGCCGCCTCGCCCTGCAGCCCCTGATGCAGCGCAAGCGATTCCGAAAGCTGCCGCTCGATCGTGTGCAACGGATTGAGCGAGGTCATCGGCTCCTGAAAGATGAAGCTGATGTCGTTGCCGCGCACCTTGCGCAGCAGCTTCGGGCTCGCGCCGATCATCTGCTGGCCGGCGTAGGTGACCGAACCCGACACCCGCGCGGAATCGCCCAGCAGCGAAACGACCGACAGCGCCGAGACCGACTTTCCCGACCCGCTTTCACCGACCAGCGCCACCGTCTCGCCCCGCGACAGCGCGAAGGACACGCTCCGCACCACCTCGGTCACGGTGCCGTCCTGATGAAACGAGACGCGCAGATTTTCGACCTTGAGGATCGGACTCATGAAAAGGTCTTCCGCGGATCGAACGCGTCGCGCACGCCTTCGAAGATGAACACGAGCAGCGAAAGCATGATGGCGAAGGTGAAGAAGGCCGAAAACCCGAGCCATGGTGCCTGCAGGTTCTGCTTGGCCTGAAGCGTGAGCTCACCGAGCGACGGCGCGGAGGACGGCAGCCCGAAGCCGAGGAAATCGAGGCTCGCGAGGGTCGAGATGGTCCCGGTGACGACAAAGGGCAGCATGGTCAGCGTCGCCACCATGGCATTGGGCAGCATGTGACGGAACATGATCGTCATGTTTCCGACGCCCAGCGCCTTGGCCGCGCGCACGTATTCGAGGTTGCGCGCGCGCAGGAATTCGGCCCGCACCACCCCGACCAGCGCCGTCCATGAAAACAGCACGAGCAGGAACACGAGCAGCCAGAATCCGCGCCCGAGGATCGCGAACATGATGATGATGACGTAAAGCGACGGCGTCGCCTGCCAGATCTCGATCAGCCGCTGAAAGACCAGGTCGAGCCAGCCGCCGAAATAACCCTGCACCGCCCCGGCAAAGACGCCGATCACGCTCGACGCGGCGGTCACGGCCAGGGTGAACAGGATCGACAGGCGAAAGCCGTAGATGATCCGCGCCAGCACGTCGCGCTTTGTATCGTCGGTGCCAAGCCAGTTCTCGGCATTGGGCGGCAGCGGCGCGGCGCCGGGCCGGTCCACCGTGGTGGTGAAGGAATAGGGAATGAGCGGCCAGAGCGCCCAGCCGCGCTCGATCTCCTCTCCGTCCACCATGCCGGTCCGCGCCTGTTCCATCACCGCTTCGGGGTCGTCGAAACAGGCATCGAGCCCGCCCGACGCGATCAGGCACTGCACCTCGGGGTCGCGATAGACGGCTTCGGTCTGGAAATCGCCGCCAAAGGCGGTTTCGGGATAGAAGCGGAAGATCGGCATGAAATACTCGCCGCGATACTGCACCATGATCGGCTTGTCGTTGGCGATGAACTCGGCAAACAGCGACAGGCCGAACAGCACCGCAAAGATCCAGAGCGACCAGAAGGCCCGGCGATTGCGGCAGAAGTTGCGCCAGCGCCGCGCGTTCAGCGGCGACAGGAACCGCGAGCGAGAGAGCGGCGCACCGCCCTTGTCGAGCGCCTCGCCGGCGGGGGCCGGGCGCTGATCGGGCGCAAGGGGCGGGATCATTTCGTCCATCGGCCTACCCTTCCCGCTTGCCGAAGTCGATACGCGGATCGACCAGCACATAGGCCAGATCCGATACGATACCGACCACGAGGCTGAGCAGGCCGAAGATGAACAGCGTGCCGAAGATCACCGGATAATCGCGCGCCACCGCCGCCTCGAATCCGAGACGCCCGAGCCCGTCGAGCGAAAAGATCGTCTCGATGATGATCGAGCCGGAAAAGAACACGCCGATGAACACCGCCGGAAAGCCCGCGATCACGATCAGCATGGCGTTGCGGAATACATGACCATACAGCACCCGGCGTTCGGACAGCCCCTTGGCGCGGGCGGTCATGACATAGTGTTTCTTGATCTCGTCGAGAAAGCTGTTCTTGGTCAGAAGCGTGAGCGTCGCAAAGGCGGCGATGGTGCTGGCGAGCACCGGCAGGGTGATGTGCCAGAAGTAATCAATGATCTTGCCCAGGAGGCTCAGATCCGACCAGTTGTCGCTGGTGAGCCCCCGCAGTGGAAAGATCTGCCAGTAGGAGCCCCCCGCAAACAGCACCAGCAGCAGGATCGCGAACAGGAATCCGGGGATCGCATAGGCGACGATGATCGCGCCGCTGGTCCAGGTATCGAATGCCGTGCCGTCGCGCACCGCCTTGCGGATACCGAGCGGAATCGACACGAGATAGGCAATCAGCGTGGACCAGAGGCCGAGCGAAATGGACACCGGCATCTTTTCCAGCACAAGGTCGGTCACGTTGATCGAACGGAAATAGCTCGTGCCGAAATCGAGACGCAGATAATTGCCCATCATGGTGAGGAACCGTTCAAGCGGCGGCTTGTCAAAGCCGAATTCGCGCTCGAGTTCCTCGATGAATTCGGGCGGGAGGCCGCGCGCGCCGACATAGCGTTCGGTCACGCCGCCGCTCTGCACGCCAAGGTCGGCGCCGCCCCCGGAAAACCCGGCAAAGGCATCGCCGCCGCCTTCCATCTGGGCAATGATCTGCTCGATCGGGCCGCCCGGCACGAACTGCACCAGCACGAAATTTATGATCATGATGCCAAGCAGCGTCGGGATGATCAGCAGCAGGCGGCGGGCGATGTAGGCTCCCATGTCTCAGCGCAGCGCCCCGGCCGCCTTGAGCCTGTCGCGCTTGTCGGCATCGGCCCACCAGAGATCCTCGACCCCGAGCGAATAGGGCGGCAGCGGATCGGGATGGCCGTAGATGTCCCAGTAGGCCACCAGATGCTTGCCCAGATACCAGGTCGGCACCATGAACCGCTTGGCCCGCAGCACCCGGTCCAGCGCACGCACATTGGCGGTGAGCTCCTCTCCATCGCTCGCGGCGACGATATTGTCGATCAGCGCGTCAATGGCCGGGTCATGGATGCCGGCAAGGTTGAACACCGAAAATTCCGCCGATTCGGAGCCGAACTGCTGATAAAGCCCGGTCGAGGGTTCAAGCGACATCGGATAGGCACCGGCGATCATGTCGAAATCGCGCTCGCGCCGGCGCAGGGTGTACTGGGCATCGTCGATGCGGTTGTACCTGGCGTCGATGCCCATGCCGCGCAGATTGTCCACGAATGGCAGAACGATGCGGTCGAGCACAGGATCGTCCGACAGGAACTCGATCACAAGCTTGCGCCCGTTCTCGTCGCGGCGGATGCCGTCCTCCCCGACGTTCCAGCCGGCCTCGTTCAAAAGCCCCATCGCCTTGCGCAGGTTGCGGCGGTCGCTCTGCCGGTCGGCGCGGCTTTCATGGGCGCTGACGGGTTCGCCGGTCAGGATCGCGGGGTCGATCCGCTCGCCGAGCGCCTCCAGCACTTCGAGCTCCCGCCCCTCGGGCAGGCCCTCCGCCTCGAGCGGGGTGCCCTCCCAGAACGAACTGCGCTGCTGGAACAGGCCGTATTGCAGGCTTTCGTTGGTCCATTCGAAATTGAACGCAAGCTGCACCGCCTCGCGCACGCGCGGATCCCGGAACTGCGGGCGATCCATGTTCATGATGAAGCCCATGGCAGGCGGCACATTGCCGTCGTCGATCTCGTCCGTCACCACCTGCCCGTTCTTCACCGCGCGGAAATCATAGGCGGTGGCCCAGCTTTTCGAGTTGTTCTCCTGGCGCAGCGTGTATTCGCCGGCCTTGAACGCCTCCATGGCGGCCACGGAATCGCTGAAATACTCGATGCGGATGCGGTCGAAATTGTTGCGCCCGACATTCACGTTCAGATCGTCGCCCCAGTAATCGGGGTTGCGCTTGTAGGTGACGCGCCGGTTCACGTCGTACCTGTCCAGGACATATGGGCCGGAGCCGATCCCGGGCTCCATGCGGGGCTTGTCGAGGCGGCGCTTTTCGGGGTCTTCGTCGAACCACGCCCTGGAAAATATCGGCGTGCCGCCCACCTGGGTGATCAGCGCCCGGCGCGGAATATCCGGGGCGAAATAGAACTTGACCCGATGTTCATCCAGCGCCTCGGCCTTGGGAATACGCTTGCGCACCGCCTCGGAATAGGACTGGAGCCCCTGTTCCAGCAGAATTTCATGCGAGAACACCACGTCATCGGCGGTCACCGGGCTGCCGTCGGAAAACCGCGCCTCGGGGCGCAGGTTGAAGATCACCCAATCCTGGCTTTCGGGATATTCGATGCTCTCGGCCACGAGCCCGTAATAGGAGGCCGGTTCGTCGTAGGACGGCACCAGCAGCGTTTCATACTGCTCGCCCGACCGCGCCGCCGCCCGGCCCTGCCGCGTGAAGGGGTTGAAGCTGTCGAAGGTGCCCTGCGCCGCATAGGAAAGTTCGCCGCCCCGCGGAGCGTCGGGGTTCACATAGTCGAACCGCTCGAATCCTTCGGGATATTTCAATTCGCCGAATTCGGAAAATCCGTGGCTCTTGATGATCTTTTCCTCGGCGCTGCCCGCGCTTGCAAGCAGGAGCCCGAGCACCAGGACAGCCAGCGCCGCAAGCCCGTGGCGTCGCAGAACCGCGCGGCTGCCCGGGGCGGGATGGTCCATGATCATCGGCAGATCCTCTTTCGCAGTTCGACTTCCGTCCAGTTCTAGTGCCGATGCGCCACGCGGGTCCAGCCCCGGCAGCCCCCGCTTTCGAATCCGTGATGCCATCCGCGGCAAGGCCCGCCGGACGGCCCCTCACATGGAAACGGGCCGCTGCCGGATGCAGCGGCCCGTTTTCCGGTCCCGGTCAGCCCGCGGCTGCGGTCACTCCGAAACGCTTTCAAGGTAACTGATCACGTCGATTCGACCCTGTTCCTTGCGCAGGCGCGGTATCCTCGGCGCCGGCTTCGTCGCCCGTATCCCCGGCTTCTCCGCCGGCAGCGTCCTCTTCCGCGGCGTTGTCAGCAGAAGCGTCCTCTTCCGCTGCTTCATCGGCGGCAGCCGCGTCGTCAGCGGCCGCGTCGTCAGCAGCCGCATCTTCAGCAGCCGCATCGTCAGCAGCCGCGTCGTCAGCAGCCGCATCTTCAGCGGTCGCATCGTCAGCAGCCGCATCGTCAGCGGTCGCATCGTCAGCAGCCGCGTCGGCGGCTTCGTCCTCGGCAGCCGCATCATCCGTGGCCGTGTCGCCGGACTCCTCATCCTGCGTGGCAGGCGCTTCCTCTCCGCCGGTTTCCTCCTCGGTTGCCTCATCGCCGGATTCGTCGGCGGCAGCGTCGTCGGACGCTTCGCCGGTTTCTTCAGCCTCGTCGGCAGCGGCCTCGCCCTCTCCGGCGTCACCGCCGGCGGCGGCCGCAAGGTCGATCGGATCGTCGGAATGCGTGTTCAGATAGGCGATCACATTGGCGCGGTCGGTGTCCTTGGGAAGCCCGGCAAAGCTCATGGCCGTTCCCGGAACCTCGTCGCTCGGCTTTGCGAGGAAATCGCTCAGCAGGTCGGGCGTCCAGACGCCGCCGTGGTCGGCCATGGCGCTCGAATAGTTGAATCCGGCCTCATGCGCGACCTCGCGACCGACCACCCCGTAAAGCGCCGGACCGGTGCTGTTCGCGCCCGGTTCGAGCTTGTGGCAGGCGACACATTTTCTGAAGACCCGTTCACCCGCGTCCGGGTCCGCCTCGGCCAGAAGATCGGCAAAGCTTGCCCCAGGCCCCTCATCCCCGTCCTCGCCTTCATCGCCGGTGTCGATGGCATAGGCCGGGTCGCCCGGGCTTTCGACATGGTAGATCGCCTGAGCCGCCCAGGCGCCCAGGAGCAGCACCAGAAAGGCACCGATCACCCCGGCGGCGGCTTTGGTCACGGTCATCGTATTCATGAGGTCGCCTGTCCAATTTGTTCCGTTTCGCGCATTTTCTAAGCCTTCCCCCATCGCGAGGCAAGGTATAGAGAGCCCGCAAGAGGCCGATCTCCGATTTGTTGCAGAAAGCGAAGCCATGTCCAAGCCTATCGCGTTTCAGGGTGAACCGGGTGCCTACAGCCATCAGGCCTGCCGCAAGCTCCGCCCGGAAACCGAGGCCCTGCCCTGCCGCACCTTCGAGGATGCGATCGACGCGGTGCGCAGCGGGACGGCCTCGCTCGCCATGCTCCCGGTCGAGAATTCGACCTATGGGCGCGTTGCCGACATCCACACGCTGCTGCCGGAATCGGGGCTGCATATCGTCGACGAGGTGTTTCTGCGGGTGCATATCAACCTGCTCGGCCTGCCCGGCACCCGGCTCGAGGACATCACCCATGCCATGAGCCACACGGTGCTGCTCGGACAGTGCAAGGGGTTCCTCGCCCGGCACGGGATCCACCGGATCACCGGCGCCGACACCGCCGGTTCGGCGCTGCATGTCTCGCAGACCGGCGACCATAGCCTCGGCGCGCTCGCAAGCCCGCTCGCGGGCGAGATCTACGGCCTTGAGGCGCTGGCCGAACATATCGAGGACAACTCGAACAACACCACACGTTTCCTGCTGATGGCGCCCGAGCCCGACATGTCGCGGCGCGGCGGCGACGGGATGATCACCACCTTCGTCTTCGAGGCGCGCAACATTCCCGCCTCGCTCTACAAGGCGCTCGGCGGGTTTGCGACCAACGGGGTCAACATGACCAAGCTCGAAAGCTACATGGTGGGCGGGTCTTTCACGGCAACGCGCTTCTATGCCGATATCGAGGGGCACCCCGATGATCCGAACGTGCGGCTGGCCATGGATGAACTGGCCTATTTCACCACCAATGTCGCCGTCCTCGGAACCTATCCGGCCGCGCCCGAACGCCAGTGAAACCGCGCCCCGCGCGAATCCAGCGCGCGCTGCTCCATGAGCGCGGCATATTCCTCGACCTTGCGCGCGAAACTCCGGTCGAGCTTGCCGCGCACCAGCCGCAGCGACTGAACCAGCAGCCGCGCCGGAATCGTGCGGGGTGACAGGTCCGCCGCGACCGCGATCCGGGTGAGATGCCGCGACAGGGGAATGAGGTCGAGCCGCAGAACGGTCTCGATGCCCTCGACCTCGCCGCGGAGACAGACGCCGCGATCAAGGTCGCATTCGGTCAGCACGAGGCGCGCGCGCCGCTCGCCCCCGTGCAGGCGAAAACCCACATCCCAGGCTGGCCGGCCGTCTGGTTTATTGCCGCCCGGCTCAGGCGCGATCCGGCGCACGGCAATCCGGCGACGGCGCGCACCCTTTTCGATCGCGTCGAATTCGGTCAGCATGGCGAAAATCTCGTCCGGCGATGCCGCAATGTCCTGTCGGCTCGAGAACCTCATCCCCGATCCCCTCGTTAACCAGTCACTGTTCACAATTCCGGCGCAACCTGCGGCCAATCGGGTTGCGCCGCAAGCCGTGATCGGCCCGGCCTCTGCGTTCTGCGCGCAAAGCGGCCGGACGGGGCATGGTCTTGCCCGCAACTGTTCACGATAATGGCGCAATGCCCAGCATCGCCACCGCCGGCAATTCCCGCGCGATGCGATTGTGCACATTGTACAGGAATGGCACAATCACGGCTGTCCGGGGTTTGTTGTTGCCGGACGCTCAACAGTGCAAGGGCGCGTGCACAACCTCGGGGCGATCCGGGCTTGCAGGAATTCGCTGCGAATCGTTTGCTGATGCCAGAAGAAGAAGTAGCGGCCCGGACCGGGCCGGAGGGTAAGGACCATGCGGATGCGACACGGACGGCGCGGATCGGGGCGACGGTGACGCGGGGCCAGCCTGGCGCGGGGCGGCTGCGCCTGCGCCTCCTTGCGACGACCGACCTGCACATGGCCCTGACGGGGCATGATTTCCGCAGCGGCGGGGATAATCCGGCAGTGGGTCTTTCCCGTCTTGCCACGCTTATCCGCACTGCCCGGGACGAGGCCGCAGCCGCCGGGGCACTCGCGCTCCTGCTCGACAACGGCGACGGGATGCAGGGAACGCCGCTGGGCGAGCTTGCCGCCGAAAACCCGCAGGCGCATCCGCTGATCCGGGCCTTCAACCACCTTGGCTATGACGCGGCCGGGCTCGGGAACCACGATTTCGACCACGGGCTTGCCGCGCTTGGTGCTGCGGTCGGTCGCGCGGACTTCCCGGTGATCTGCTCGAACCTGCGCCGCATCGACGGGCAACCGGTCCCGTTCCGGCCCTGGGCCGTTCTTGAACGGCCCCGGCCGGGCCACGAGACGGGAAAACCCCTGCGCATCGGCATCCTTTCCTTTCTGCCGCCGCAGACCGTGATCTGGAATGCCGATCGCCTGAACGGGGCGCTGGTGGCCGAAGACATCCTGCAGGCGGCCGCGCGGCTGGTGCCGCGGCTGCGCGCCGCCGGCTGCGATCTCGTGGTGGCGCTGTCCCATTCCGGGCTTGCCGGATCCGAGGCGCATGACGGTATGGAAAACGCCGCGATCCCGCTTGCCGGGGTCGCGGGGATCGACGCGCTGATCGCCGGTCATACCCATCTGCTGCTTCCCGGTTCGGATCATGAGGGATTGCCCCATGTGGATGCGCAGGCCGGCAGTATCCACGGACGGCCCGCCGTCATGCCCGGATCGGCCGCAAGTCACCTCGGCGTGATCGACCTCGAACTGGAGACCCGCGCGGGCGCCACGGTGGTCACGGCATTCCGCAGCCGGTTGCGCCCGGTTGCGCGACGCGATGCCCGGGGCGCGCATGTGGCGCTTGTCAAGGAAGACCCCGCCGTGCTGGACCTTGTCGCCGGGGACATCGCCCGCGCCCGTGCCCTCATGGAGCAACGGATCGGCACGGCTCCTGCCCCGCTGCACAGCCATTTCACCTTTTTCGCCCCCGATCGCGGCCTTGCGCTGGTGGCGGCGGCGCAGGCTGCGGCGCTGCGCCCGTTGCTCGCGGGTTCGGCCGCCGGGGGGCTGCCGCTCCTGTCGGCGGTGGCGCCCGGGCTGTTCGGTGGCCGCGCCGGCCCCGGGAGCTATACCGATATCCCGGCCGGGCCGCTGCGGCTGCGGCATCTGGGTGCGCTGCTGCCCTTCCCGAACAGCCTTGCCGCCGTGATCCTGACCGGGGCCGAGATCCGCGACTGGCTGGAAACCTCGGCCCGCCTGTTCAACCGCATCGCGCCGGATGCGACGGCCGCCCCGCTGATCGACCCGGCTTTTGCCGGACATGATTTCGACCTTCTGCACGGGCTTGGCTGGCGGGTCGATCTTGCCGCGGCCCCGAGGGTTCCGGGGGCGGACGAAGCCGGGCGCATCCGCGATCTGCGCTGGCAGGGCGAACCGGTCGCCCCCGGCCAGCGCTTTGTCGTGGCGCTCAACAGCTACCGGGCAAGCGGCGGCGGACATGTTCCGGCCCTGCAGGGCGCGGAATCGGTACTGCTTCCCGAACGGCGGCTGATCCGCGAGGCGCTGCGCGATTATCTGAGCGGTGCCCTGCCGCCCGAACCCTTGACCGGCACCCCGCCGGACTGGGGTTTCCTGCCGATGCCGGGCGCCAGCGTGACGGTTCCGACCGGACCCGGCGCGCAGAAATACATGGACGAGCTTTCGGCCCGGGGCGCGCGGATCATGGGGCGCGACAGAGCGGGATTCCTGCAACTTCTGCTTCCGCTCTGAGGCGCCGTTTCCCGACGCAGGCGGTTGCCAAGCCCTTCCGATTCGCCTATCTCACGGGGTGAGAGGCTGGCGCGGGCAAGCGCCTCGCCAACCCGGTCAGGTCCGGAAGGAAGCAGCCGCAACGAGCCCCGCTTGGGTCGATGTCCGGTCTCTCACCTCTTCCCTGCCCTCCCTCCACCAGGAATCCCCGCTCCGCGATGCGGGTGGCACCCGGATCCGCGCCGGGCTCCGCGACATGGCATCCGGGACAGGGCATCCGGGGCGGGGAGCGGATGACCTAGCTGCACTCCAGCTCGACCTCCACGGGGTTCGGAACCAGTTCCAGCATCGCCCCGGTGCCGGCATCGACCCCGGCGCCGATGATTCCGCCGAAGATGACATTTCCGGCCATGGCCGCGCCGCCCGATCCCGCGACCTTGTTCGTCACCCGCACCTGCTGGGGCTTGCAGCGCGGCTTGCTGACAAGAACGTTCAATTCGGATTTGCGCGGCAGTTTGAACGAACAGGGGGTCGATGTGCATTCCTGCCCGTCGCTCAGCTTGACCTGGGCCCCGCCCGGCGTCGAATTGACGACCAGAACATCGGTCGTGCCGCGGGTAATCGTCGCGCAGCCCGCAAGCGAGCCCATGAGCAGGGCGGCAAGCCCTGCCCGGAAAATCGGTCCAGACATCAATGTATTTCCTTCCCGGCCGTTGCGGCCCTTTCACGAATGGATGAAGCCACAGAAGCAAACGATTGTTATGATTTGGTTATCGGAAGAAATTTACCGGTCCCGCGGAACAGTTGTTATCCAGCGGGCGCGCCGATAAACATGAACCTGGAACAGGAGCACCGATGAGCACCCCCGCACAGACCAGACCGGAGCCGGCCTATCAGGTGCTGGCGCGCAAGTACCGCCCCGAGACCTTCGCCGATCTGGTCGGGCAGGACGCGATGGTGCGCACGCTGAAGCACGCTTTCGAGGCCGACCGCATCGCGCAGGCCTTCATCCTGACCGGCATCCGCGGCACCGGCAAGACCACCACCGCCCGCATCATCGCCAAGGGACTGAACTGCACCGGCCCGGACGGCCAGGGCGGGCCGACCATCACCCCCTGCGGCGTCTGCGAACACTGCCGGGCGATTTCCGAGGGGCGCCACGTCGACGTGCAGGAGATGGACGCGGCATCGCACACGGGCGTGCAGAACATACGCGACGCGATCATCGAAACCGTCAGCTATCGCGCGGCCAGCGCCCGCTACCGGATCTTCATCATCGACGAGGTGCACATGCTCTCGACCAGCGCCTTCAACGCGCTGCTCAAGACGCTCGAGGAACCCCCGGCGCATGTGAAATTCATCTTCGCCACCACCGAAATCCGCAAGGTGCCGGTCACGGTCCTGTCGCGCTGCCAGCGCTTCGACCTGCGCCGGATCGAACCCGAGGCGATGATGGCCCTGCTCGAGCGTATCGCGACGGCCGAGGGCGCGCGGATCGCCGGGGATGCGCTGGCGCTGATCACCCGCGCGGCAGAAGGCTCGGCGCGCGATGCGACCAGCCTGCTTGACCAGGCGATCAGCCACGGCGCCGGGGAAACCGGGGCCGAGCAGGTGCGCGCCATGCTCGGGCTTGCCGATCGCGGCCGGGTGCTCGACCTTTTCGACATGATCATGAGCGGTGATGCGGCGGCGGCCCTGGCCGAACTTTCCGCGCAATATGCCGATGGCGCCGATCCGCTCGCGGTGCTGCGCGACCTGGCCGAGATCACCCACTGGGTGAGCGTGGTCAAGATCACCCCCGAGGCGGCGGAGGATCCGACCATTTCCGCCGACGAGCGCGCCCGCGGCAGCGCAATGGCGCAGCATCTGCCGCTCCGGGTGCTGGCGCGCATGTGGCAGATGCTGCTGCGCGCGCTGGACGAGGTGGCGGCGGCGCCCAACGCCATGATGGCGGCGGAGATGGCGGTGATCCGCCTGACCCATGTGGCGGATATGCCGACACCCGACCAGTTGATTCGCGAATTGCAGAAAACGCCCCCGCCCGAACCGTCCCCGGGCGGCGGGGGCGGTAACGGCGGCGGGGCACGCCCGCCGGCACCGGCGCCCAGCGGCGACAACCGCTCTGCGCCCGCAGCCGGAGGGACCAGCCCGCAAGGCGGACCGACGCAGAGCCATGGCAGCACCATTCCTGCCCTTGCGCCCGACCTGTCGCTTGCCCGCTTCGCGACATTCGACGCGGTGCTGGAACTGATCCGCGCGAACCGCGACGTGAAGCTCCTGGTCGATGTTGAGGACGGTCTGCACCTGGTCAGCTATCAGCCCGGACGGATCGAGTTCCGCCCGGCGGACAGCGCCCCCGCCGACCTTGCCCAGCGCCTCGGCAGCGCGCTCCAGCGCTGGACCGGCAATCGCTGGGGCGTGAGCGTGGTCGCCTCGGGCGGGGAACCCACCGTTGCCGAGACCCGAGACGCGAAATCCCGCGCCCTGCACGACGAGGCCCGCGCCCATCCCATGGTGCAGGAGGTGTTCGCCCGCTTTCCAAAAGCGCGGATCACCGGCATCCGCAGCGCCGAGGAGATCGCCGCCGAAGCCGGCGCCGCGGCCCTGCCCGAAGTTGACGACGATTGGGATCCCTTCGAAGAGGAACGCGGCGCCCATCCCCTGTGACGCCCCTTGTGGGAGCCGGGCGGCAATCGTATCTCTGAACCACCGCAAACCGAGGAGGGCCGCAGATGCTCAAGGGAATTGGTGCGCTTGGCGACATGTCCAAGATGATGAAGGCCGCGCAGGAGATGCAGGCCAAGATGGCGCAGCTTCACGAGGACATGCACAACCTGATCGTGGAGGGCGAATCCGGCGCCGGGCTGGTCAAGGCGACCTGCACCGCCAAGGGCGAACTGAAGACGCTGGATATCGACCCCTCGATCTTCAACAGCGACGACAAGGAAGTGGTCGAGGATCTGATCCTCGCCGCGATCAAGGACGCGCAAGGCAAGGCGAGCGAGCGGGCGCAGGAAGAAATGGGCAAGCTGACCGAGGGCATGGGTCTGCCCAAGGACATGAAGCTGCCGTTCTGATCCCGCCCATGGCGCAGAACCAACCGATCGAGGCGCTGATCGACCTCATGGCCCGGCTGCCGGGACTCGGGCCGCGCTCGGCCCGGCGCGCGGTGCTGCAGATGGTGCGCAAGCGCGAGACCCTGCTGTCACCCCTGGCCGAGGCGATGCAGGAGGTGGCGCGCAACGTGCGCGAATGCGGCAATTGCGGCAATATCGCCACCGGGGAAATCTGCGACATCTGCGCGTCGAACAAGCGGGCCACGGGCGAGATCTGCGTGGTCGAGACGGTGGGCGATCTCTGGGCGATGGAGCGCGCGAATGTCTTTGGCGGGCGCTATCACGTGCTGGGCGGCACGCTGTCGGCGCTCGACGGGATCGGGCCGGACGAACTGCGCATTCCGCGCCTGGTCGAGCGCATCCCCGCCGAAGAGGTGACCGAGGTCATCCTTGCCCTCAACGCCACGATCGACGGCATGACCACGGCGCATTACATCGCCGACCGGCTTGACGGGATGGTGCGGCTGACCTCGCTTGCGCAGGGCGTTCCGGTCGGCGGTGAACTCGACTATCTCGACGAGGGCACGATCACCGCCGCGCTCGCCGCACGCAAGGCGTTCTGAACGCTCCCTGCCCCGCGCCGGCCCGTGTCCCGGCAATCCGTTCGGAAGCGGCGAGGCGCAGAGAGCCGACGCTTTGCGCATCACGGGCGGAACCATGGCGCTGCCAATCCTGCGTCCGCCAACTGCATCGCCGGCCCACCCGGATTTTCCCTCCCGCGCACACCGGGCGCGCGGGCGCTTTTCGCTTCCTGCGGCCGCGCTCTTGCAAACGCCTCCGGCCTGTTCAGCGGCCGTCGTCGTCCTCGTCGTCCGCATCATCGCCGCGCGGCAGGTTGAAGAAGCTCTCGGCATCGGAAACGTCGCGCTTGTCCTCCTCGTCCTCATCCTTTTTCGACCCCCCGAGCGTGAAGGTCTCGAGCCCCTCGATCGCGGTCGGGATGCGCGGCTCGGGCGCGGCGCCAAGGCTTTCCTCGGTGCTCATCAGCTTGCGGCGCTCGTCATCGCTGATCGCCGTGCCCTCGGCCTCTTTGCGGGCGTTCGCCTTCTGGACCGCCGCGTCAAGCTCGGTCTGCCGGCACAGGCCGAGCGCCACCGGGTCGATCGGCTGCAGGTTGGCGATGTTCCAGTGGGTGCGCTCGCGGATCGACTGGATCGTGGGCTTGGTGGTGCCGATCAGCTTGCCGATCTGGCCGTCGCTCAGTTCCGGGTGTAGCTTGACCAGCCAGAGGATCGCCGCCGGGCGGTCCTGCCGCTTGGACAGCGGCGTATAGCGCGGACCGCGCCGCTTTTCCTCACCGACCGCGGCCGGGTTGAACTTGAGCTTCAGCTTGTGCCGGGGATCCTTCTGCGCCTTTTTGATCTCGTCCTCGGTCAGCTGGTTGTTCGACACCGGATCAAAACCCTTGACCCCCGCGGCAACGTCGCCATCGGCAATCCCCTGCACTTCAAGTTCGTGCATGCCGACGAAATCGGCAATCTGCTTGAAGGTGAGGGTGGTGTTCTCGACCAGCCAGACGGCGGTCGCTCGGGCCATGATCGGTTTTGCCATTTCTTCGCTCGCTCCTTGACTCATATCTTTCCTGGTGCCTGGCTTGCCGGCGGCCCTGCTGGTAAGGGCGGGTTACCATTGTCGGGGGACTGATGGCATATATACGGGCGCCGAGGCGCCATGGAAAGACCTCAATCCGGCGAATCGCGGCGGCGCTGTTCCTTTCGCTTGCGCTTTCCGCCCCGACCGCCGCCGGAAACGACCGGGCCGGGGCTTTCGATTACTACATTCTGGCGCTTTCCTGGTCACCGAACTGGTGCGCGGCCGAGAGCGAGGCAAGGGGGGCCGACCAATGCGACCGCGAACACGGCTGGATCCTGCACGGGCTCTGGCCCCAGCACGAGCGCGGCTATCCGGCCTGGTGCCAAAGCGCCGAGCGCCCGCCCCCGCGCCGCATGACCGCCGCCATGGCCGACATCATGGGCAGCGCCGGGCTTGCCTGGCATCAATGGCGCAAACACGGCAGTTGCAGCGGCCTGTCGGCGGCAGAGTATTTCGCCCGTTCCCGGGCCGCCCATGACGCAATCACGCTGCCGCCGGTCTTTGACCAGTTGCGCAAGCCCGTGCGCCTGCCCGCCTCGGTCGTGGAAGAGGCGTTCCTCAAGGCCAATCCCGGCATCACCGCCGACATGCTGAGCGTCACCTGCCGCGGCGACCTGATCGCCGAGGTCCGCCTTTGCCTCACGCGCGAACTGGAGCCGCGCGCCTGCGGCAGGGATGTGGCGCGCGATTGTGCCCTTTCGCGGGCGCTCATGCTGCCAAGGCCCTGACGGTGATCGGTGCGGCCTGCGTGCGGCGCCGGTTTTCGGCGCGGCGGCCCTAACCGCGCGGCGCCGCGGACGGCAGGGCGGGTGGCGCGGGCGCTTCGGGCGCGCATGGCGGCTGCGCCGGGGCGGCGCGGCCCGGCTCGCGGATCGGGTCGCGCAGCAGGCGCAGCCCGTTCAGCACCACCAGCACGGTGCCGCCTTCGTGGCCGATCACCGCGAGGGGCAGCGGCAGGTCGAAGAACAGCCCGCCGGTGACCAGCACCACCATGGCACCGATCGCGAGCGCGAGATTCTGGCGAATGATCCGCGCCGTGCGCCGCGCAAGGCGATGGGCATGGGCGAGACGCTCCAGATCCTCGGAAAGCAGCGCCACGTCGGCGGCCTGCACCGCCACCTCGGACCCGCCGGCGCCCATGGCGATGCCGATGTCGGCCCGGGCCAGCGCGGCCGCATCGTTGACCCCGTCGCCGACAAAGGCGACATGGCCCTGCGCGCCGAGCGCGGCCACGGCATCCACCTTGTCCTGGGGCAGCATGTCGGCATGGATCGCCGGCGCCCTGAACCCGAGCGCGGCACCGATCCGCAGCGCGACCGCGCGGCGGTCGCCGGTCATCATGACGATGCGGCGCACACCGCTTTGCCGCAGGGCTGCCAGCGCCGCAACCGCGCTGCCGCGCGGCTCGTCCGCAAGGCTGACCGCACCGAGAATGCGCGCCCCCCGACCCAGAAAGACCACCGTTCCGGCAGCGTCGGTCAGGGGCCGGAAGCGCGCATCATCGGCCTTCGCCCCCATGTCGCTGGCAAAGGCCGCGTTCCCGGCCCAGAGCGCGCCAATTCCGTCCCGCCCGGTCAGCCCCTTGCCGGGAAACGCGGTCACGTCCTCCACCGGGACCGGCTGCAGGCCGCGTTCCTCGATCTCGCGGCGGATCGCGGCGGCGATATGGTGTTCGGACTGGGCCTCGATACCGCCGAGCAGCGCAAGAAACCCGGCCTCGTCCCCGTCGAGGCTTGCGATTCCGGTTATGCGCGCGCGGCCCGTGGTCAGCGTGCCGGTCTTGTCGAAGGCGAATGTCTCGGCTCTTGCCAGTGTTTCGAGCGCACCACCGCCCTTGAACAGCACGCCGCCGCGGGCCGCCGCCGAGAGCGCCGAGAGGATCGCCGCCGGCACCGAAATCACGATGGCGCAGGGGCTCGCCGCCACAAGAAGCGTCGCCGCCTTGTAGAGCGCACCATGCCAGTCATGGCCGGCCCAGCAGAATCCGGCAAAGGCGAGCACCGCCCCCAGCATCACCGCGATGGTATAGCGCTGCCCGAACCAGTCGCTGAAGCGCTCCGAGGGCGCGCGGGCGGCCTGGGCCTCGGTCACCAGCCGGATCATGCGGGCGATGGTGCTGTCGCTCAGGGCGCGGGTGACGGTGACATCGAGCACGCCGTCAAGGTTCACGGTGCCCTCGAAAACCGCGTCTCCCGGCGCTTTGCTCACCGGCATGGATTCGCCGGTGATATTGGCCTCGTCGATGCCGCCGCTCCCCTGTCTCACGGTGCCGTCGGCCGGCACGCGCGCGCCGGGGCGCAGAATCACCACATCGCCCGGCACAAGGTCCGCCGCCGGGATTTCGCGCACCCCGCCATCGCCGCTGCGGCGCAGCGCGGTCTCGGGCCGCAGGCTCATCAGCGCCTCGATCGCGCGCCGGGCACGGCCGAGCGCGCGGTCCTCGAGCGCACCGGCGGCGCTGAACAGCACCAGGAGCACCGCGCCCTCGAACGGCGCGCCGACCAGTGCCGCGGCGATGGCCGCAACCACCATCAGCAGGTCGATGTCGAGCACCCGGCGCTGCCACAATTCGCCGAGCGCGCGCCAACCGGCCGGCAGCCCGCCGGCAAGGTAGACGATGACGAGCCCCGCCCCGGCCAGCCAGCCGGCAGGGCCCGGCACCGGCAGCCAGAGCCCCGCAGCGGCGAGGGCAAGGCCAAGCCCCGCGAGGATCGACAGGGCAAGGGAAAGATCGGATCGGGAGAAGGATTTCATGGCATTCGCCGCTCGCTGGCTTGCGACACGGGGGGCCGCTGGCTGCATGTCTCGTCTCGCCGCCCCACCCACCGGCGGAACCGGCTCCGCCCCGGCGGCGCCGCAGGGCGGGATCGCCCTCGCATCCGGGCAGGCTGCGCCCAACATCAGCGGCACAGGCATGAAAAGGCAAGGGAAAAGCCGCTTCTCCTGCGCCCGCCCGCGTGACAGGACGCCGCAGGATGCAAGGGCGGCGGAAGAACCGGCAGGATCCTTTCGGCCACTGCCGACCCCTTGCCGACCCCTGCAATCAGATGGGGTCGGCTTCGGGCCGGCACCGACGCCCCTTGTCGAGCTTTCGATGACGCGCCATGCCGGTTAAAAGACCATCATGCAGCAGACACCCGAAATGCCCCTTCGAACGGACCAGGTGCGGACGGTTCCGGATCTCTTGCGCCGTCATCTCGGCGATGCGCTGCTCGGTGTATATCTGCATGGCTCCGCCGTGACCGGCGGGCTCCGGCCGCAAAGCGATATCGACTTCCTTGCCGTGGTCGACTCCGAATTGACCGCAAGCCAGCGCCGTCACCTGTTGTTGGACCTGCTGCGCCTGTCCGGCCGCCATCCGCCCGTTGCCGGTGCCCCGCGCTGCCTTGAGGTCCTGATATTCCGCCGCCCTGACCTTGCCGCTGACGACTATCCGGCGCGGGCCGAGTTCGTCTATGGCGAGTGGTTGCGGGAGGCCTTCGAGGCGGGCGGGAGCCCGATGCCCGGGCGCGATCCCGAGTATTCGCTGTTGATCGCACAGGCCCGCGAAGAGGCCGTTGCCCTGCTTGGACCACCAGCGGACAAGCTGCTGCCGCAAGTTCCGCCGGAGCGGATTCGCCGGGCCATGCGCGATGCGCTGCCCGCCCTGCTGGATGGATTGCACGCAGACGAGCGGAACGTGCTGCTCACGCTGGCCCGGATGTGGCACACGGCGAGCACGGGACAGTTCGTCACCAAGGATGCCGCCGCCCGGTGGGCCGTTCCCCGCCTCTCCGCGCCGTATGCAGCGACGCTGGACCACGCGCGGGCGGGCTATCGCGGCGAGGTTACGGACGACTGGAGCGATCGGGGCGATGCGGCCCGGCAGGTGGCAGGGCACATGAGCGAACGCGTTCTCGACCTGCTATAGCCGCAAAAGGCCAAGGCCGACCTTTGGCCGACCGGGCCCGGACGCGGCGGCACCCAGAGGGCAGATCGTGACCCGGACGGACGGATGCCCCGGCTATCGTCAGAAAACGGCTTGGTCGGGGCGGCGAGATTCGAACTCACGACCCCCTGTACCCAAAACAGGTGCGCTACCAGACTGCGCCACGCCCCGGACCGGGGCCATCTCTAGCCGCCCTGTCCGCGCTTGGAAAGTCCTGCCGCGCCGGCCCGGCGATTTTCCGGCGACAAGAGGCCCGCGGCGGCGATGCGGGTCCGGCGTGCCGTCACCTTGCCGACGCGGGCGCGGGCGCGCAGGGCCAGGCGGGCGGACCACCGGCAAAGGCCGGATGGCGCATCTCGCTGCCGGGTCCGATTCCCCAGGCCCGCGCCAGCCCGCCATTGATCTCGAGCACCGCGAAAACCGCGTCTCCGCCCGGAATCGGGGTCAGGTCGCCCGGTATGGCCTTGTGATGCACACGGGTGATCCGCCCGCTGCGGTCCGCGAACAGGATGTCGAGCGGAATGAGCGTGTCCTTCATCCAGAAACTGACCGGCTGCGGCTCGTCATAGAGGAACAGCATCCCGGCCCGGGCCGGCAGGGTCTCGCGGTGCATCAGGCCGCGGTTGCGCGATTGCGGTGTATCGGCGAGCTCCACCGCCAGGCGCACCTCGCCCCAGTCGCCGCGCAGGGTGACCTCCTCCGGGCTGCACTGGGCGGCGAGCGGCGCGGCAACGGCGGCGGCAAGGACGGGCGCAATGATGGCCGCACTGATAACAGACAGAAGGCGGAACAGGGGACGGCGCAGCTTCAACCGTCGTTCTGCCCGCTTTCGATGGTCTGTGCGGCGGCTTCCCATGTGACCACCTCGGCCGCCATACGCCCGCGCCGGCCCTCGACCACACGCAGGCTGATCGCCTCGCCCGGCAGCAGGTCGGCAAGGCCGGACCGGCGCAGCACTTCGATGTGAACGAAGATGTCTTCCTGGCTGCCGAACACATTGGCAAAGCCGAAGCCCTTGGACTTGTCGAACCATTTGACCCGGGCAGGCTCCAGCGGCGCGGCACGGATCTCGTCCTGATCCATATCGGCGAAATCCGAAAGGGCCGGCGTCTCGTCGCGGGCCGGGGGCGTAATGGACAGCACCCGCACCGCCTGGATGCCGCGATCCGTCCGGCTTGCCTCGATCTCGATACGGGAGCTGTCGGCGATCGAACTCTGGCCGAAGTTCCGCAGCACGCTGACATGAAGCAGGATATCCTCGGGGAGAAGGCCGCTGCCCGCCTCGGCGACGATGAAACCATACCCCTTGGATGGATCAAACCACTTCACGATCCCGCGAACGTGAATTAAATCTTGCTCATCAGCCATTTTCTGCCCAGTTCCATCGGATGAATCACCCGCGGCGACGAATTGCGCAACTTTCTGCACAAATTTCAAGCACATTAACTCATTGGAGAACAATAATGTACAATACAGCTTGCAAGTGCATCAGGGGCTCAGCCGCCTGATGCACCACTCCCTGTCGGGATTCGGCCGCTTCCAGACAAAACGGTCGTGCAGGCGGAACGGACCGTCGGCCCAGAACTCCATCTCGAGCGGAACCAGCCGGTAGCCACCCCAGAAATGCGGCCGCGGCGGATTCACGCCCAGCCGTGCGGTGATGCGCGCCACCTCTCCCATCAGCGTGGCCCGGTTCGCGAGCGGCTGGCTCTGGCGCGAGGCCCAGGCGCCGAGCCGGCTTTTGAGCGAACGCGAGGCGAAATAGCGGTCCGCCGCCTCGCCCTCTTCGCGCGTAACGAGCCCGCGCACCCGAATCTGCCGGCGCAGGGATTTCCAGTGCATCACGAAGGCGGCCTTGCCGCCCAGGTCAAGCTCGCGCGCCTTGGTGCTGCCGTAATTTGTATAAAAGACAAAGGCTTCGGCTTCGATCGCCTTCAGCAGAACCATGCGGGCATTGGGCAATCCGGCCTCGTCCACGGTGGCAAGCGCAATCGCGTCCGGATCGTTGGGCTCGCTTTTCCGCGCCTCTTCCAGCCAGTCCCGCGCAATTGCGAACGGATCATCGCCAGCAAAGATCCCGCTGCGATCGCTCATTTTCCGGCTCCCTCATGCCCGTTGTCCGCTTACGCTAGGCAAAGCGCCGGCAGGCGGCAAGACCGTGCTCTTGATGCCGCATGGGCAATCGCCTAAAGGACATCTCCGTGCAGGAAAACATGCGGAGTGTGCAGATGCCCAATCAGCTGATGGTGGGGAAGCGCGGCCTGATCATGGGGCTGGCCAACGATAAATCCATCGCCTGGGGGATAGCCCGCGCGCTGTCCGACGCCGGGGCCGAACTCGCCTTTTCCTATCAGGGCGACGCGCTCAAGAAACGGGTCGATCCGCTGGCGGCGCAGCTTGGCAGCCGGATCGTCCTGCCCTGCGACGTGAGCGACGAGGACTCCGTCGAGGCATTGTTCGCAAGCCTGAAACAGGAATGGGGAACGCTCGACTTCCTGGTTCATGCCATCGGGTTTTCCGACAAGAACGAACTGCGCGGCCGCTACATCGACACGAGCCGGGCGAATTTCGCCATGTCGATGGATATTTCGGTCTATTCCTTTACCGCCGTGATGCAGCGGGCCTCGCGGATGATGACGCAGGGCGGCTCTGCCCTCACCATGACCTATTACGGCGCCGAACGCGTCATGCCCCATTACAACGTCATGGGTGTGGCCAAGGCCGCGCTCGAGGCAAGCGTGCGCTACATGGCCGAGGATCTGGGCCGCGACAACATCCGCGTGAACGCGATTAGCGCCGGCCCGATCAAGACGCTTGCCGCCAGCGGCATCGGCGATTTCCGCTACATCATGAAATGGAACGAGCACAACTCTCCGCTGCGCCGCAACGTCTCGATCGAGGACGTGGGCAATGCCGCGCTCTATCTGCTGTCGGATCTGGGTGCCGGCACCACGGGCGAGGTTCTGCATGTGGATGCGGGCTATCACGTGGTCGGCATGAAGGCGGTGGATGCCCCCGACATCACCAGGGGATAGGCGATGAACGGCTCCGACGCCGGGCGCCTTCCGCACGAAAAAGGTTTCCACGTCAGCTGGGACCAGTTGCACCGGGATTCGCGCGCGCTGGCCTGGCGCCTTGACGGCACGGGCCCGGATGACGGGTGCTGGCGCGCGTTGGTCGCGGTGACGCGGGGCGGGCTCGTGCCGGCAATGATCGTCGCGCGCGAACTCGGCATCCGCACCATTGATACGGTCAGCGTGCGGTCCTACGACCACCAGACGCAGGCACAGCCGACGCTCCTGAAAGCCCCGGATGCGGATCTGGTCCGGGACGGCAGCTGCATCCTGGTCGTCGATGACCTTGTCGACAGCGGCCGCACGCTCGGCCTTGTGCGCCGGCTCTGGCCCCGGGCGCATTTCGCCACCGTCTATGCGAAACCCGCCGGGCGCGCCGCGGTCGATACCTTCGTGACCGAGGTCAGCCAGGACACGTGGATCTTCTTTCCCTGGGACATGGCGCTGCAATACGTCAAACCCTTCCGCAATCCGCGCTAGGGCGTTTTCGACGCAAAGCCACGCTTGCCGTGACCGCGGGCGCGACATAGACAGGGCGCGGCCCGAGACCCGCAGTTTCCGGTCATTCTGGCGGAGGACACCATGGCGGCGCGTATCAAATCCTTTTCCCGGACGCTGGTCTGGATCCTGATGGGGTTCCTGATGCTGGGCCTTGCAGGCTTTGGCGCGACCAATATCACCGGGCAGGCGCGCACCGTCGCAAGTGTCGGCGGCGAAAGCGTAAGCGTCGATGCCTACAGCCGCGAACTCCAGCGCGAGATCCGCGCCATCGAGGCGGGGACCGGCACCCCCCTGCCCATGAGCCGGGTCCGCGAGATGGGGCTGGATCAGCAGGTGCTGCGCCAGCTCGTCACCCTTGCCGCGATCGACAACGAAACCACCCGCATGGGAATTTCCATCGGTGACGAGACGCTCGGGCGCGAGGTGATGAACATCGAGGCATTCCAGGGATCGAACGGCCGGTTCGACCGCGATGCCTATCGCTTTGCCCTGCAGCAGGCGGGCCTGCGCGAAAGCGAATTCGAACAGGATCTGCGCAATGAAAGCGCCCGCACCATGCTTCAGGCGGCGATCATCGCCGGGGTCGGGATGCCGCCCCTGATGGGAGAGACGATCACCGGCTACCTGGCCGAGCGGCGCAGCTTCAGCTGGGCCGCGCTCGGCGATGACGATCTGGTCGATCCCCTGCCCGAGCCCGAAGCCGCCGACCTGAAGACATGGTATGACGAGCATCAGGAGGATTTCTCGCTGCCCGAGACCAAGCGGCTGACCTATGTGCTGCTCTCGCCGCTGATGCTGCGCGACGAGATCGACGTGGACGAGGAGGCGCTGCACCGGCTTTATGACGAGCGCGCATCGGAATTCCGCCAGCCGGAGCGCCGCCTTGTGGAGCGGCTGGTCTTTCCCGACGAAAGCGCGGCGAAATCGGCCAGGGCACAGCTGGAAACCGGCGGAACCACGTTCGAATCGCTGGTGCAATCGCGCGGACTCGACCTTGCGGATGTCGATCTCGGGGATATGACGCGTGAGGATCTGGGCGAGGCCGCGCAGCCGGTCTTTGACGCCGAGATCAACGATGTGGTGGGGCCGCTTCCCTCGTCGCTCGGCCCGGCGCTCTACCGCGTGAACGGCCGGCTCGAGGCACATGAGGTGCCCTTTGACGAGGTTCAAGGCGAGTTGCGCGATG